>DATELS010000442.1:0-20737 GCA_035276365.1 Thermoanaerobaculia bacterium | reverse complement strand
GACGGTGCTTCCGACGTCGACAAGATCGCGGCGAAGAATTTCCCCGCGGTCGGCGGATTGGTGAACGGCGTCATCGGCGTGAATACTGGTGAATTGCGCCGGTCCGCCGTCGATCTGTACACAAAGGGCCGAGGGATTGATTTCGCGGCCGCGCGATTCTTCAGTTCCGCGGTTACGGTCATGGGACCGCTTGGCATCGGCTTCGACTCGCCACTCTTCGCGCGCATTCGCGCATTGCCGAATGGAAACGTCGAGTATTACGACGGTGGTGGACGGCGCGATCTGTACACGTCCGCGGGTGGAGGTGCGTTTACAGCGCCGCCGGGAATCTTCGCTGATCTCCGTTGGACGACGGACGGCGCAGTCCTGCAGTTCCCGGACAATACCCGGCTCTACTTCGACGGCTATGGCCGATTGGCGAGAGTCGCCGATCGTAACGTCACGAAAGCGGATTTCAGTGACGGCAATGTCATGAGCTTCGTCTACGGCAGTCACGGCGAGCTTGCGAATGTGGTCGACCCGACCGGACGTGCGATCACATTCGACTACTTCACGTCGACGGCTAGTGGCGGTTTTGAAGGAGCATTGAAGTCCATCACCGACTTTGACTCGCGCACCGTGTCTTATCGATATGACGCGAACGGTCGGCTCGAGCATGTAGACGGACCGGATCCCGCGTCGGGCGCGAGCGCCGCTCCTTCGACCACATACATCTGGAACGCGGCTGCATCGGTCGGCAACAAGTCAGGGCTCTACACGACGAACCAACTGACGTCGGAGAAGGACGGCCTCTTCCGCACGATCTATACCGCGGTTTATGGGTCCGATCCCTGGATTCCGGCCAGTGTGACGAGCGGCGGCGGATTGTGGACGACATCGTTCAATTCCGCGGAACTGCGACTTACCGATCCTAATGCACACGTTTGTACGTATGCGCACGACGCGGATGCTCGCTTGACTTCGATTACGGAGCCGGGTGGTGTAAAGACAACGTATACCTACGACTCAGAAGGACGTCTCGCATCCGTGATTCGTCCGGCGGGAGATGAAACCCGCTATGGATACAGTGCGGCCGCTTCGAAAGATCGCCGGCCGATGTCGCAGGTCTCGACCCTCACGGAAGTTCCGCGAACTGGATCTCCGGAACGTGCAGCGAACATGACGCGGACGGTGAGCATCGGTTATGGACCGGCGGGACAGCCGACTTCCGTGCAACGGCCGGATGGATCGACGGCGACGGTAGCACGCGATGAGCGCGGAAATCCGAAATCGGCCACGGACGCATCCGGAATGACGAGCACATTCTCTTACGACGAGCACGGGCTCCTCAAAACACTGTCGGATCCGCGTACGGGGAGCGCGTCATTTACGTACGTTCCGGACGGACCCAAGAAGGGGCTGTTGCAATCCGCAACCACTCCCGAGGGAACGGCGACGTATGACATCGACGTGCGCAGCAACGTGAAAACGATCACCGAGCCCGGCGGCCGGACGACGAATTACACGGTAAACAAGCTCGATCAAGTCGAGAAAGTGAAATTCGGTTCGGCGGAAAAGACCATGTCTTACGACGCCGCCGGCAATTTGAAGTCGAGAAGTGTTCTTGCCGGGTACACGCCCTCGGGGACGCCGATCTACAGCGCGCTGACCGCGAATATCAACGAGGTCGGACGACTCACAACGCAGACCGAAAATGGCGTGACCACGACGTACGGTTACGATCCCGCGGGAAATCTCAAGTCGGCGACGCAGCCCGCGGCCGCACCGGTGCTGTATGGATATGACAGTAGCGATCGGCTGAATACGATCAACGACGGCAACGGAACGTGGCAACTCATCTACGGTCCCAATGGAGAGGTCGAGACACAGATCGATCCTCGCGGAAACGCAACGACCGCGTCTCGCAACGGTTTCGGCCAAAAGACGGCACAGAAGAATCCTGCGGGGGTCACGGAACAGCAGGTGCTCGATGCGGCCGGACGTCCGGTGGACACGCGAATGATCAAGCGGCTGCCGAATGGCGATCAACTCGTTCTGCGCTGGACGCAATACGAATACGACAATGCAGGCCGGATCACGAAGCAGATTCAGAAGCTGTTTTCGAGCCCGCTTGCAGTCCCCGTGAGTGGCGATCCCGCTGGAGCGACTGACGTCGTGACGAGAACGATTTACGACGACCCTGCGCATACCGTCACGACGATCGACCCGCGCGGACATACCTCCATCGTCGAACAGGATCTCCTGGGCCGTCCGGCGAAGGTCACGGACGCGATGGGGAACGTCCTTGCGATCGAATATGACGAGAACGGCAACCGGATTTCGGAAATAACGATCGAACGGCGCCCTGACGGTACGACAGAGAAGTCGGTCATGCGGTACGAATACGATGACGAAAACCGACTGACGGCGGCCATCGATGCGTCCGATCCCGCCAAGCCTCTCGTCACGCACTACGAGCTCGATCTGCGTGGCAACGTCGTGAGTGAAACGGATCCGGATGGACGTCAGAAGAGATATGAATACGATCTCGACGGACATCGTACGAAGGTAACGAACCCCGATCGAAGCTCCACGGTCTATACGTATGACGAGGCGGGTCGTGTCGCATCGATGAAAGACGCGAACGATAACGCCACGACTTACACCTACGACGACGCCGGCAATCTCGAGAGTGTCACCCGCGGCGCGTCAGTCTGGAATTACACGTACGACGAGAACGGAAATCGCAAGACGGAGACGGATCCCAACGGGACGACGGTAACGTATACCTACGACAAGCTGGATCGTCTCGTGACGCGCTCCGTATCGCGCGCAACCGAGGTGGGCGGCGCTAGCTCCGCCACGTTTACTTACGACGATCTCGGCCGCATCGTAGCGACGGAAACCGACCAGGGCGTGAAGACGTTTGCGTCCTATGACTCGTTGGACCGCTTGCTCACGGACGAGTTGCAGATCGGCAACGCGCCGCGTAAGAAGATCACGCGCAGCTTCGATGAGAGTGGGAACGTGACCGGCATTACATACCCCTCCGGTCTCGCGATCACGCAAACGTTCGATGCAGTCAATCGGATCGCATCGATCAAACAATCGGGTGTGGAACTGCCGATCGCCGCGTATCAGGATACAGGCACGCGGCTCACATCGAAGGTCGTGGGCAATGGCATCGTCGAGACGTGGAAATATGATCCGAATCGCCGACTCGCAGCAATCGAAGACCGCCTCGGCACGTCGCTCGTCCGTGGCGTGCAGTACGGGTTGTCACCCGCCGGCGAGAAGTTGTCGATCGATCGTGCCGATTTGAGTAAGCGTTGGGCATTTGAGCGAAACGCGAACGGTTGGATCGTCGGCGAATCGATCGAACGAACCGGCGTCCAGGCCAATTCACATCAGTTGATTGCGTCGTATGACGCGGATCCTGTACTGAATTACCGCTCGATTACTCGTACAGAGCAGTCCGGCGCCGGTTCGAGGACGACGACGATCCCGGTGACGATCGGCCCGCGGAATCAGTACACGCAGTTCGGCAACGAGACTCTGCGGTACGACGCGAATGGCAATTTGACCGCGCGCGCTGGAGCGTCCCTGCAGTACGACGCCGACAATCATCTCGAAAAGGTGACGATGACGGACGGTCGCGTCGTCGAGAACCTCTATGATGCCGCCGGCCGCAAGGTGCGTGAGGTCGTCAATGTAGCCGGTCACTCGCAGATCACCGACTACGTCAACGCGGATCAATCGGTCATTGAAGAGTATGTGGACGACTCGCTCGCCGCTCGGTATGTACGCGGTCGGGGGATCGACGAAGTGGTGCGCGCCGAACGTCGCAGCGGCGGCGCGGGCGCGCTCGACCAGATTCTGCATCCGTTGCAAAACGAGCTCGGAACGGTCGACCTTTTGACGGATGCGAGCGGCGCCACTGCGGAACGTTACGAATACGACTTCTATGGACGCGTCCGTGTTCTGGATCCAGGCGATGTGGAAAGACCGGCTTCGGCGTTTGCATGGGATTGGCTGTTCCAGGGACGTGAGCGTTCATCCATTCTCGGTTCCTACGACTTCCGCGCCCGGACGCTGTGGCCCGACCTGGGCCGATTCGGACAGGAAGACCCGCTCGGTCCGGTCGACTCGCCGAATCTGTATCAGGCGCTTCTCGGAAATTGGACGAACGAGACGGATCCACTGGGCCTCGAGATCGAGCTCACCGGAAAGCCGCCGTACGACGGTGCGTCGGGCACGCTGGCGCATAACGCCTGGTTCAGGTTCCTCAATAAGAATCCCTGGATGGGCACCGAGAACGAGTTTGCGTTCTATAACAAATCCATCGATCGCATTCGCGACAAGATGGGCAAGCCGAAGATCGGTCGAAGTGAAGGCGGCCTGACGCGTCCCGACGCGGTTCGCCTCGATCGTACGAAAGAAAGACGCGCCACGATCTGGGAGCTCAAGCCAACGACGTGGGATCCGGATGCGGGCGGTACAGAGGGCCTGTACAACCAGACGCGTCAGCAACTCGCGGAGTATGCAGCTTTGCTCGTAACGTACCGTTACGGCCGCGGTTCTGACATCCATCCAACGGGCTCGAATGTGCTCGGGCTCATTCCAGCCCGCGGCAAAACGTATCTCGTGACCGCATATCTGGGCCGCCGCGGCGCAAACGGCGGACTGGTGTATTACCGATTGAGAAGCCAAAGGGACGACGACGATGACAGTGACAGCGGTCGTCTCCGTCCGCCGTGGGTCTTGCCTGCACCGGAGCAGAAGTCGAAGGATGAAGAAAATCAGGATCGGCGCAGAAGACCCGTCGATCAGATCGCTGCACGGATCGCGGCTGCGGCGCCTTGCATCGAGGCGCACGCCTTGACCGGCGCGAAAGTGGTTGCGATCACATGGGGCGCCGCGGGCGCGGTTGCCGGTGGTCTCGCCGGTGCCGTCGTGAGCCTTCCGAGCGGAGGCACCTTGACGATTCCCGCCGGGGCAGGTGGCGCATTGCTCGGTGGTGCGGCCGGCGCAATCGAAGGCTACGGTGTTGGCTTGATTGGGGGAGGGATCATCGGTCTAATCCGTTGTTACTGATGGCCAGGGCTCACACTTGGAAGGATATGGCGGCGGCCGATCTACCGCGACTTCGCGCCGCGGTTCATCGGCCGCCGCTCGAGCTCGCGGTTCGCGTCGCGCATTTCGAGCCGCCGTTTGAATACCTGCAGGACGTCGTGGCGGGGTTCTCGGATTTGCCGCGCTTTGTTCTGAATGGCGTGCTCGCTCGTGATCCTGCAGCGATTGCGGTTCGTGATTTCGAGATCGCACTGCGACGCGCGACCCGGCTGGATGAGGGAGATGTCCCCGATCACGATCCGAGCGATGCGTACTGGCGCACTCACATGGCGGAGCTGGAGCAATTCCGGCGTCGTTATTATCCGTCCCTTACGAACGAGTATGCATTTCGGCCGGAGTCATCGCTTCCATACGCCAATGTCGATGATCTGCTGGATGAAAACGTCTGTACGCGCATGGCCGATTATGGGTTTGAGCTAAAGAATCGGAAGGTCTCCAGAACGACCTGGACGTGCCACTCGTCGATTCTCTCGCGTCGCCTCGCGATCACATTCGACAAAGGATCGATGCGGCCATCGCTCGCGATGAGCGGTTTTCTGGAGGTGGAATCGCTGTCTTACAGCGTCTCTCTTGGCGACCCATTCTTCTTTAGCAGTTCGAGCTTTCCCACGACTCAGGCGGACGATGTGAAAAAGAACCTTCGCCGCTTTTTCATGGAGTACGTCCGGATTTTCCCGCACGTCATCGAGGCACTGAAAACCGGCATTACAGCCGCAGACGAAGTCCTGGCGACGCACGGCCGGCGCTCAGTCTAGCCGCGACGACGCTCGCCGGTCTTCACTCCCCTTCATTCGGATCCACCACCGCCGCCGCCGTGAGCTCTGCGGACGCGGCGGCGTACTCCGGAAGTTCCGAGCCCGCCGCCGGGATGAATTCCAGCAGCAAGTCGCGGGTGTTGTAGACCGCGAGTTTCTCCATCAGGAATTCGAATTTCTCCTCGATCGCCTGCACGATGGGCCCCTTCGCGTCGGCGGGCAGTTCCCACATCTGCTTCTTGAACGGGCCGAGCGCTTTTTTGCGCGTCTTGTAGACGAACTGTTCGTCCGTTTCGCCGTCTTTGCGCTCGTCCATGCAGTGTGCGAAGCAGAATTCGCGGATTTCATCCTTCATTGTGGCGGGGAGCGTCGGTGCATCGAGAATCATGTTCTGGAAACCCGTCGCGAGGTGAATTTCCACCGCGTCGCTTTCCGGGAACTTATTGAACACCGCTTCCGGCAGCGTCGACGCGCCGTGCTGCACTGAACCCGCAATTCCGTACTCCTCGCGGCAGATGCGTGTCGTTTCGCGCAGCACGTCGAAATCGATCTTCGCCTCGGCGATCGAGCCATCCGCCATCGGCACGCCGCCGTGTGACGTTCCCGTCTGCACCGAAATCTTCGCCATGCCTGCGTCGCCGAGGATGCTCTTTACGCCGTCGATGTAGGCGCGGACTTCGTCCGGCTGCGTGTTGTACTTGCCGACTTCCCCGATTTCGCCGCCGATCGAAATTTCGATTCCCTTCGGCTGCCGTTCGCGCACGTATTTCGTGAAATGCGCCGTGTACGTGTAATTCTCGCGCTGCTGTTCCTCGCGCGTCTCGAACGACAAATCCACGAGCGTCGACGTATCGATGTCGATGTTGTAGAACTCCGCGGCGATCGCCTCGTCGATCAGCGACTCCAGCGCCTTGATCTCCGACTGCTTGCCGTCCGGCGTCGCCCACTTTTTCGCGCTCGCCTGGAAGTGATCGCCCTGGATGAATACCGGTCCGCGGTATCCTTCGGCAATCGCCGCTGCGAGCACGCACGCCGCGTATTCGCCGGGACGCTGTTCCGTGTAGCCGATCTCCGAGCGCGCGATCTCGAAGATGAACGGGCCGACGTTGTGTCGCATCGCCGCGCGGAACAGCGCGCGAGCGACGTCGTACGTCAGCGCGCGGATGTTGAACGCCGGCACCGTGAACGCGCGCGACACGTCGCCGCGTCCGATCGCGCGATACAGCGGCAGAATCGAGGAGGGCACGGCGCCGAACTCGCGCGCCATCAGGTGGATCTTCTTGCGGGCCGCGGCCTTCTCATCCGCGTCCGTGCTGAAGACGGCGGAGCGGACCAGGTCATCGATGTGAGTCATGCGCGGACTCTAGCAAAAAATCTGCGCGTCCGATGCGCGTCAGACATGCGTCCGGATGGTGTCGATCAGCTCCGTCACGTCGAACGGCTTCAGCACCGCGCCGGTGGCGCCGAGGCTGCGGATCTCGTCGGGCTCCATCGGCTCGCCGCTCAGGATCAGCACCGGCACCTCGGCCAGCGGCGCCTCGTTGCGCAGCTCGCGCAGCACGTCCTCGCCGTTCATCCCGGGCATGTTGCGGTCGAGGAGAATCAGGTCCGGCTTGCGGCGGCGCGCTTCTTCCAGCGCCTGGCGGCCGCTGTTCGCCGCGACCGGATCGAACCCGAACTCACGCAGCAGGTTGCGCATGAGGAGGAGGATCGGCGCGTCATCATCGACAACGAGAATGAGCGGACGTGACATGGACGGGACGCGCGCGCAGTGTAACAGACGGCCTTGCGGCACGTGTAAAGTAAGCGGCCTATGCCGATCCGCCACGACCGCAAGGTCAGCATTCTCGACGTCATGGGGCCGGTGATGGTCGGCCCCTCGAGCTCGCACACCGCCGGCACCGCCCGGCTCGGCCGCGTCGCGCGCGAGATCCTCGACGAGGATCCGGTCGAGGTCCACTTCCATCTCCATCCGCCGCTCGCGGCAACGTACCGCGGACACGGCTCCGACTTCGCGCTCGTCGGCGGTGCGATCGGATTGAATGTCGACGACCCGCGAATCCCGGAGGCGATCCGGATCGCGGAGCAGATGGGCGTCACCATCGAGTTCGGCGAAGAAGACCTCGGCGAAGTCCATCCGAACACGGTGCGCATCGAGATCGAAGGCGCGACGCGCGAGGCGGAGATCATCGGCTCGTCGATCGGCGGAGGCGTGATCGAGGTCTTCAAGATCAACGGATTCCAGACGCGATTCAAGGGCGACTCGCCGACGCTGCTGCTGTTTTATCGGGATCGCCCGGGCATGATCGCCGAGGCCGCCAACATCATTGCGGAGGAAGGGATCAATATCGCCTCGTTGTATTGTTCAAGGAAGCAGCGCGGCAAAGACGCGTTCATGCAGATCGACGTCGACTCGCCGCTGTCCCGCGAAGCGCTCCGGAAATTGTGCGGACTCGCGGACGTGGCGGACGCGCGCTACCTGGATCGAATCCCATGATTGAATCTTTCAAGCATCTCGAAGAGCTCGCCACCGATAGAGACCTCGCCGACGTTTTCCTCGCCACCGACGAGCAGGAACACGCCATTCCCGCGGAACAGATCCTGGAGGCGTTGCGGCGCCGCCGCGCGGTCATGCGCGACTGTGTCGAGCGCGGCAAGGGCGGCGGGCAGTCGATGGGCAAGCTCGTCGGCAACGAGGCGCGCCTGCTCGAGCAGGCGTTCCGCGAGGGGAAGACGTTTCTCGATCCGCTGACCGTGAAGGCCGAGCTGTACGCGCTGTCGGTGATGGGCGAGAACGCGCGCATGGGCGTCATCGTCGCCGCTCCGACCGCGGGCGCGGGCGGCGTCGTGCCGGGCATGTTGCTCGCGCTCGAGGAAGAGCGGAACGTCGATCCGGAGAAGACGGTGCGCGCGCTCGTCGTGGCGGGCGGCATCGGCTCGATCATCGCGCTGTCCGCGAACATCTCCGGCGCCGCAGGCGGCTGTCAGAATGAAGTCGGCGTCGCGTCGTCGATGGGCGCCGCGGCGGTCGCGTACATGATGGACGGCACGACGCGGCAGTGCATTCACGCCGCCGCGATCGCGCTGAAGAACACGCTCGGACTCGTGTGCGATCCGGTGGGCGGACTCGTCGAAGTGCCGTGCGTGAAACGCAACGCGCTGTTCGCCGTGCACGGACTGACGGCCGCGCAGCTCGCGCTCGCGGGAGTCGAGTCGGTGATTCCGATGGACGAGATCGTCGAGGCGATGGTGCGCATCGGACGCGCGCTCCCGCGCGGTCTACGCGAAACGGCGGAAGGCGGACTCGCGACGACGGAGACCGGCTCCGCGATCGCGCAACGTTTGAAAGACGAGGCGAACCAGCGTCGCGCGCAACGCGCCGCGGAACGCGAGCGCATGGCGATGGAGAGAAAGTGCGCGACGGGGGAGAGGATTCACGGGGGCGGCGAGTAGGTCGGACCGTCGCCGATCTCAATCATCTCACCCGTGTACGTGTCGTACGGCCGTCATCGCGTTAATGCTGATCGCGCGAAGTAGAGAAGAACCCCGTCACCCTGAGCAGCGAAGACAGCGAAGGGTCTCCGAATGCGGAGATCCTTCGCTCCGCTCAGGATGACGAGGAAGAGACCGACCGGAGGCGAGACGTTCATCCGCTTCTGTTGAGGGCGAGGATTTGGTGTCGACTCGTCACGAACGTTCAGTCGCTGCGCGGAGAATCACGGCGGAGAGCTGCGATCACCTGCTCGCGTCGCACGGTCGGGAAGTCATCGAGAAACTCGTCGATCGACCGGCCGTGCTCGAGATAATCGAGAAGGTTCTTCGCCGGGACGCGAGTGCCTGCGAACACGGGCATCCCGGAAAGGATGTCCGGATCGCGCACAACCACAGCGCTCGGTCCGCTTTTCATCTCAGGGATAATACCCCCTGATCGTCTTCACCTTCCCCTCCGCCGTTTGCACCGTCACCTCGCGCCACTTCCCTCCGGCCTTCACTTCCGGCGCGGGGTAGAAGCCGAGGACGTATTGTGAGCGGAGCTCGTTCTGGATGTCCGTGTAGATGCGGCCGAGCTCCTTCACATCATCGATGTAGTACGACGTCCCGCCCGTTTCGCTCGCGAAGCGGTTGATCTTCAGTTTCACGTCCATGTCCACCGTGCGGATGCCGATGCCGATCGTGTAGATCGGCACCGCGGCGCGCTGCGCGTACTCCACCGCCTGTTCGAACGTGAACTTCGACGCCGTGTCCTTGCCGTCCGTGACGAGGATCAGCGCCTTCTGTCCTTTGACGCCGAGGAAGTTGTAGAGCGAGTAGACGACAGCGTCGTAGAGGGCGGTCGACTCCTCCGGGCGCAGCTTCGCGAGGCCCGAGTGCAGCTCCGTCAGTTCCGTCGTCCACTTCTGCATCATGTGCGGCTGCGCGTCGAACGCGACGAGGAACGCCTTGTCGCCCTTGCGCAGCACGTTCGTGAAGAACGCCGCGCCCGCGTCGCGCGCGGTCGCCATGCGCACCTCCATCGAGCCGGACGTATCGACCGCCATCCCGATCGACAGCGGGAGGTCCTTCACATATTCGAACTTCGCCAGCTTCACCGGCTGCCCTTCGTCGAGCACCTTGAACGCGCCTTCCGCGAGACCATTCACCGGCTTGCCGTCGCGCAGCACCGTCGTTGGCAGCTCGACGAGATGCACGTCGATCTGCTCCATGTAATCCGGCGTGTTCACCATCACCAGGTCTTCGCTCGGATCCGCCTCTGGATCCTTCAGCGTCGCCACGGCGCGCAGATAGCCGACCGCGGCATCGCCCGGGATGTTCACCGTCTGCACGAACGGCGGGTCGTACATCGTCGCGAGCTTCGTCTCATTCCAGTACAGGTCCACGCCGCCCAGCTCTTTCCCCTCGGGGACTCGGACTTCGACTTCGACGCGCGTCGGCCCGCTCAACTTCGGCGCGATGCGCGGCGACACGATGCGCACGCGGAACGGGTCCGTGCCCGTGTTGACCACGATCTCGTCGCCGGTGATCGCCTGATCGTGTGAGTCGATGGCGACCACACGCACCTTCCGCGCGCGCGGCACGGTGCCGAAGTCGAGATCGAGCGTGTACGGCGGCGCGCGTCGCGTGGCGACCTTCTTGCCGTCGAGCCAGAACTCGATGCCTTTGATGCCCTGACCGCTGACCAGCGTCTGGATCGTCTGCACTCCGCTCGTGACCTCGGAATCCGGCATCGGCACGATGCGCACGCGCGCGCGTGTCGACTGCAGCTCCTCCTGGATCACGTTCAGCATCGCCGACTCTTCCGTCGGCTTGCGCTCGACCTTCACCTCCGGCACGACGATCTCGCGCTCCAGAATCGCCTCAGCACCGGACGACGCATCGCTGATCTTCACGCGCGCGGTGTAGGTCGCGGGACGCAGCATGCGATCGATCACGATCGGCAGCGTCTCGTCCTTGATGTCGCCCGGAAAATCGAAGCGATAGCGGTACTTCTCCCACATCTTTTCTTCGCGCAGCACCTCGCCGACGACTTCCACCGTGTACAGCGTCGACGTGCCCGCGGTCGTGGTCTTCAGTTGCGCGCGCGGGATCATGATCGTGAGCTGCGCGTCTGTCTTCTGCCCGTCGCCCGCGGGATACGCGACCGTCATGTCCGCGGTGAGCTTCGGCGCGTTCGGCGACGGCAACACCACCGACCTCAGAATCTTCGTCACATCCTCGGACCGAATCGGCGGCGGCTCGAAGATCGTCTGCAGGCGCGTCGCGTCCGTCGTCATGTGATACAGCGCTTTGCCGAGGACTTCGCCGTTCGGGCATTCGAGGATGAGGTTTTGGGGAAGGCGTCCCGTCGCCTCGATGCCGTTGCCCATCAGCTCCTTGTACGGGTCCGCGAAAAGCTGCGGATTCCAGAGCTTGTAGTCGCGCGCGTAATGCGGGATGAAGAACAGGATCGCGTAGTCGTGGCCAAAGCCGGGGAGGTACTCGTAATACCAGACCTGCAGCGGCTGGAAGAACTGGTCGCACTTCACATCGATGATGGCGGACGGAGGTCCGTGGATGAGATAGATGCGGCCGCGATCGGACGAGACCTGTCCGAACGTGTCCTTCACGAACTCGAGCTGCGCGTAGTACTCGTCGTACGCGGCGTGATTCGTCGTGCCGCGCACCGCGTCGCGGCGGCGCCAGAAGTCATCGATGAATGCATCGCGTTGCGGATCGGACTCCAGGCGCAGGAACGTGTCGCGCTCCGCGGGAGTGAGGATCGGCTCGACGTCGAGCAGGAACTGGCGGTGTTTCTCGGAGAGCTTCGCGATGCGGTCTTTGCGCTCGCGGCGGGTGAGGGGAGCTTGTTCTGCTGCGAACGACGGCGCGGCGACGAACAGCGCGAGAAGAACGAGAAGCGTGCGTCTCATGGGAAGTATCCCTTCACCGTCTTCACCTTGCCTTCGTTCGCTTGCACGACGAGCTCGCGCCACTTACCCGGCTTCACGTCTTGCGCGGGGTAGAAGCCGAGGATGTATTGCGAGCGGAGCTCGGATTGAATGTCGTCGTAGACGTGCTGCAGTTCGCGCGCCTGCTCGATGTAATACGTCGTCCCGCCGGTTTCCGTGGAGAGCTTGCCGAGCTTGTAGCGCACGTCGACGTCGCCGCCTTTCACGCCGATGCCGATCGTGTAGATCGGCACCGCGGCGCGGCGCGCGTACTCCATCGCCTGATCGAACGTGAACTTCGAGTCCGTGTCGCGGCCGTCGCTGATCACAATCAGCGCCTTCTGTCCCTTGACGCCGTGGAACTGATAGAGCGAGTGCACGATCGCGTCATAGAGCGCCGTCGTCGCCTCCGCGCGCAGACGCGCGAGACCGGCGTGCACGTCGGCGAGCTTCGTCGTCCACTTCTGCACCGTCTGCGTGTCCTTGTTGAACGCGACGAGGAACGCCTTGTCGCCGCGCTTCATCACCGTCTCGAAGAACTGCGCGCCCGCCTTCTGCGCCTCGTCCATGCGCGAGGCCATCGAGCCCGAGGCGTCGAAGGCCATTCCGATCGAGAGCGGGAGGTTCTTCACATACTCGAACTTCGCGATCGGCACGTTCTTGCCGTCGTCGAGGATCTTGAACGACTTCTCGGTGAGGTTGTCCGCCGGCTTGCCGTTGACGAGCACCGTCGCGGGGAGCTCGATGAGGTGGACGTTCAGCTCCTCCATGTACGCGGGCGTGTTGATCATCACAACGTCTTCGACCGGCGCGATCGATTCGTCTTTGAGCTTCGCGACCGCGCGCACGTAGCCGACGCCATCGGTCGCGGGGATGTCGATCATCTGCACGAACGGCGGGTCATACAGCGTGGCGATCCGCGTCTCGTTCCAGTACACCTCGAGTCCCGCGAGCTCTTCGCCGTCCGGCACGCTCACGTCCATCTCGATGCGCGCGGCGCCGACGAGATGCGGCGCGATGCGCGGCGAGACGATGCGCACGCGGAAGGGATCGGTGCCCGTGTTGACGACGATGTCGTCGCCGACGAGCGGCTTGCCCGCCGCGTCGAGGGCGACCGCGCGGATGCGACGCATCGTGGGGACGATGCCGAAGTCGAGATCGAGGGAGTAGGGCGCGGTGCGGCGGACGGCGACGCGACGGCCGTCGAGTGAGAATTCGACGGCTTTGATGGCGTCGCCGGAGACGAGCGTCTCGATGGTTTGCACGCCGCTCACGGGCTCGTTGGCGGGAGGCACGAGGCGGAGCGCGGGGCGTGACGGAACGGGAGTCTCGACCGCAGCAGCAACGGGTGCGGGAGTCGGAGCGAGCGCAGGTGCAGGTGCGGGTGCGGCTTCAGCAACAGCGGCCGCAGGCTCCGGCACGAACACCTCCGGCACCGTGATCGGATTCTCCACGATCACCTCGGCCCCCGTGTTCGCGTCGATGACTTTGATCCGCGACACGTACTCCGCTGGCCGCAGGAAGCGATCGATCACGATCGGCAGCTTCTCCGCGCGATAGTCGCCCGGAAAATCGAAGCGGTACCGGTACTTTTCCCAGAGCTGCCCTTCCTTCAGCACCTCGCCCGTCACGTCGATCGTGTACACCTCAGCTCCGCCGCTTTCCGCCGGCGTGACCTGCGCGCGCGGCACGGCGAGCTGCATCTGCACGTCGGTGCGGCTGCCTTGCTTACCGGGGTACTGCACGTTGAAGTCGGCGGTCAGCTTCGGCGCCGCGGGATTGGCGATGACGACGGAGCTGAGCATCTTCTGCACTTCTTCGTCGTTCAGTGCGGGCGGCTCGAAGAGCTTGAGCAGGTCGACGCGGGTCTGCACCATCTGCGTCACCGCGCGCATGATCTCGTCGCCGTCGCGGCACTCGAGCTGGATGCGGCTGATGTACGCGTACGGACTCGCGGACTCGGTGAGCTCGCGACGCAGCGAGCTCTCGCTCGACGACGCGTCTGCGGTATCGCCGCTGGCGAGGAGATCGGCGAGCGCGCCCGCGCCGCCGATCGGATTCCACAACTTGTACTCGTTCGAGAAGCGCGGCTTGTAGAAGAGGAGGCGCACGCCGTAGCCGACGCCGTTGAGCGCGGGGTACTTCCAGATTTCGATCGGCTGCAAGAGGCGCTGGCATTCGCTGCGGACGACTTCCGCCGGCGGTCCGTGCAGGAGAAAGATCTTCGCGCGATCGGTGCCGAGCTTGCGGAAGCGCTCTTTCGCGGCGTCGAGGCGGTGGTAGTACATGTCCTTGAACGCGAGGTTGGTCGTGCCGGCGATGCGGTCACGGCGGCGCCAGAAGTCGTCGATGAAGGAGTCGCGCTGCGCGTCGGTCTCCATCATCAGAAACGCGTCGAGCTCCGCGGGGACGATGATCGGCTCGACGTCGGCGACGAAGTCCTGATGCCGCACGTCGAGCTTCTCGATGCGCGCGTTGCGCTCGCGGCGCGTGAGCTTGCGCTGCACGTCCGCCTTCGCGGCGTCTTTGTTCTTCTCTGCCAGAATGCCCGTGGCCACCACGAGCGTTGCCACCAGCACGGCCACCCGTCTCATATGCGCATTTACCTCGATAACAACGCGACGACTGCGATTCACCCGGAAGTTCTCTCGGTGCTCGAGAGCTCGTTGCGCGACGTCTACGGCAATGCGTCGTCCATTCATAGCGAAGGCCAGACAGCGCGGCGGATGATCGAGGATGCCCGCGAGTCGGTGTCGCGTCTCATCGGCGCAACGGCTCGCGAAATCGTCTTCACCAGCGGCGGGACCGAGTCTAACAATGCCGCGATTTTCGGCGCGGTAACGCTTCCTGAACGTTCTCACGTGGTGACGACGCAGATCGAGCATCCGTCCGTGGCTGAGGCTGTTCGCGAACTGGAGCGCCGCGGCGCGGAAGTGACGCGCATCGCGCCGTCGCGCAACGGCGATGTGCACGCGGACGAGGTGCTCGCCGCGTTGCGCGAGAACACGCGCCTGGTCACTGTGATGCTCGCGAATAATGAGACGGGAGTCGTACAGCCGGTCGAGTCGATCGGACGCGCGGCGCGCGAGCGCGGGATTCACGTGCACGTCGACGCGGTGCAGGCGGCGGCGAAGATTCCGATCGACGTCGACGCGCTCCAGTGCGACACGCTCGCGCTCTCCGCGCACAAGCTGCACGCGCCGAAAGGCATCGGCGCGCTGTACGTGCGGCGCGGCACGACGATGAATTCGCACATCGTCGGCGGCGCGCAGGAACGACGCCGCCGCGCGGGCACGGAGAACGTGCCGCTCGCAGCGGCCTTCGGCGCGGCGGCAGCGCTCCCGAATGCATCGACACAAATCGCCGCCCTGCGCGATCGCTTCGAGCACGCGCTGACCGGCGACTTCACGATCAACGGGGCATCGGTACGCCGTCTCCCGAACACGAGCAACGTGACGTTTCACGGCGCGGACGGCGAAGGGATCGTGATCGCGCTCGATCTCTCCGGCGTCGCGGCCTCGACGGGCTCGGCCTGTTCGTCGGGTCGCGTGGAGCCGAGTCCCGTGCTTCTGGCGATGGGACTCTCTCCCGATGACGCGCGCGCCACGGTGCGCTTCTCGCTCAGCCGCTTCACGACGGAAGAGGAAGTGGATCGCGTCGCCGCACTGCTCGCGGAGCTGGTCCCGCGCTGCACGAAACGCTAGCGAAATACCCTGTTGCCCGCCCGCCGTTCCCATGTCATTGTTGCGTCCGACTTAGTCCGCATGTCCGAGAAACCAATCCTCCAGGGCGATCTCTCGAAGATCCAGATTCCGGATGTCCTCAGCTTCATGGCGATGATTCGCGAGAGCGGGAAGCTCGTCGTGACGCAAGGCCAGCTCGAGCGGACGATCCACTGGAAGGAGGGCGAGATCGTCTTCGCCTCCTCCTCCTCGAACGAGCACTCCCTCGGACAATTTCTCCTGCGCAACGGCAAGATCACGCAGCAGCAATACGAGGAGTCGAAACGCCGCGTGACGCCGCAGCTCCGCCACGGAAAGCTGCTCGTGCAAATGGGCGCGATCTCGCCGAAGGACCTCTGGTGGGGCGTGAAGAATCAGGTGCTGGAGATCATCTACTCGCTGATCGGCTGGAAGGAGGGCGAGTTCGCCTTCTTCGATTCGGCCGAGGAGTTGGCGCAGGAGAGGATCGTGCTGCAGATCAACACGTCGAGCGTGATCATGGAAGGCATCCGCCGCCTCGACGAGTCGGCGCGCATCCGCGAGAAGGTGCCGAGCCTCGATCTCGTGTTCGCGCGCGTGCAAGGCGTGACGCCCGACTTCGCGGAACTGGACATGAGCGAGTCGGAGATCGCGATCTTCAACAACATCGACGGACGCTCGACGGTCCGCGAGCTCACGGGACGCTCGGAGCTGACGGAGTTCGAGGTGACGCGCATCCTCTTCCAACTGCTGTCAGCGCGCCTGATCGAGCCGGCGCACGAGGAGAAGAGTTTCCGCCCGGTGTTCCTCGACGTGGAAGACTCACCGGAGCTGCTGAAGGTGATCTCGACGTACAACGATATGTTCGGACGCCTGTTCGAGTCGCTGGAGAAGAAGGTGGGCGAGGACCAGGCCCGCGACATTTTCATGACGATCCTGCAGAACGCGGAGACGGACGAGCTGTGGTCGGGCGTGTTCTTCGATCAATACGGCCGCTTCGACGAGAACATGCTGATCGCGAACATCTCGGAGCTCCCGTTCGAGCGCCGCAAGACGGTGCTGGATGAGGGGCTGAATACGCTCCTCTCGGTGCAACTGTTCGAAGTCTCGCAACACCTCGATCAGGCCGGGAAGGTGGACGTGTTCCGCTTCATCTCGGATCAAAAGGCGTCGCTGGAGAAAGCCACGGCCTAGCCGGCACGGCCGGCTGCGTCGCTGGCCATAGGCTGGTTGCACGTACGGCCGCTTCGTGGGTTCGGGTCGCGCGCAGGCCCATGAGCAACCGGCCACCAGCAACACGGCCGTCGCTGGCGCAAACCCGCGATATCCTCGCGCCCGCATGTACCCCACGCTCTTAAAATTCGGCAGTTTCGAGATCACGACGTTCGGCTTGATGATGTTCCTCGCGTTCATCGTCGCCGGATGGGTGCTGGCGAAGCAGTTCCGCCGCGCCGGTTTGGACGATGAGCTGGCGTCGTCGATGGTGGTGGCCGCCGCGCTCGGCGGAATCGTCGGCGCGAAGATCTATTACGCGATTCTCTTCCGCGACTGGCACCTGCTCTTCGACCGCGCGGGCCTGGTTTGGTACGGAGGCCTGATCGGCGGCTTCCTCGCGTGCACGTGGCTGATCTGGCGCCGCGGAGTCGACTTCCTCACCGCCGCCGACGCCGCCGCTCCCGCCCTCGCGATCGGCTACGCCCTCGGCCGCATCGGCTGCTTCCTCGTCGGCGACGACTACGGGCGCCCCACCGACGCCTGGTTCGGCGTGGCCTTCCCCAAAGGCGCCCCACCGACGACCGCCGCGTCGCTGCGCGAGTTCGGGGTGGCGGTCGATCCGGCGATTCCGGGGTATCAAGTGCTGCGCGTGCACCCGACGCAGTTGTACGAGTCGTTCGCCGCGCTGCTCATGTTTTTCTTCTTGATGTGGGTCGCGCGGCGCACTGTCGTGCGTGGGCGGGTGTGGTCGTGGTTTTTGATTTTGCTGGGGATTGAGCGGTTTCTCGTCGAGATCGTGCGCGCGAAGGATGACCGGTTTTTTGGGCCGTTTACGGTGGCGCAGATCATCTCGATCGTGCTGGTGGTCGCCGGCTCGTTGCTCCTTATGAATTTATCCCGAGCGAAGCGAGGGATCTCCGGTGACACCGGCAGGATCTAAGCCACAGGCCTACGTCTACATCATCAGCAACAAGAGCCATCGACTCTACATCGGCATCGCCGTCGATCTTCTCGCGCGCGTCGAAGAACATCGCACGGGCGCATATCCGAACGGCTTCACCGCGCGATATCACTTCGACCGGCTCGTGTACTTTGAAGTCGCGGCGACGAAGCGCACGGCGGCGCGTCGCGAGAAGGAACTGAAGGGTTGGTCGCGGCCGAAGAAGGTTGCTCTCATTCAGGCGATGAATCCGAACTGGCTCGATCTCACGCCGCGGTTGCATTGGTCGGCGACGTTGGTCTAATCCTCCGCGGTGGAGCCGGAGATCCCTCGCTGCGCTCGGGATAAACTTTGAGAGACATGGAGTTCACCACCGCAGGTGAGTCGCACGGGCCACAACTGACGATCATCGTGCAAGGCATCCCAGCCGGCCTGCGCCTCGACCGCGAACGCATCAATCGCGATCTGCGAAGACGGCAACATGGCTACGGCCGCGGCGGCCGCATGAAGATCGAGTCCGATGAGGCGGAGATCACGGCGGGCGTCCGCGGCGGTGAGACGCTCGGGTCGCCGATCGCGATCACGATCAGGAATCGCGATTTCGAAAACTGGCGCGGAGCGATGGATCCGTGGGAGCTCGACGAGGCGGAAACACATAAACGCAGAGTCCATGCGCCGCGGCCCGGTCACGTCGATCTCGCGGGCGGCATGAAGTACGGCCGCAGCGATCTGCGCGACATCCTCGAGCGCGCCTCGGCGCGCGAGACGGCGTCGCGCGTCGCGGCGGGTGCGATCGCGAAGGAGCTGCTGCGCGCGTTCAAGATCGAAATTCATTCGGGAGTGACGAGCGTCGGAGCGGCGGGCGATCCGAATTACGCACCAACCTGGGATGAGCTCCAAGCAGTCGATGATGAGTCCCCGCTGCGCGCGGTGCACAAAGAACACGAAGAGGCCATGATCGCCGCCGTCGATCGCGCCAAAGAAGCCGGCGAAACCCTCGGCGGCACGATCGTCGTTGCCGCGCGCGGCGTCCCGGTCGGTCTCGGCTCGTACGTGCAGTGGAACGAGAAGCTGGACGGCCGCATCGCGCAGGCGATCCTCTCGATTCACGCGGTGAAGGCAGTGGCGATCGGCGATGGCGTCGGCGCAGCGACGCGCGTCGGTTCCGAGGTGCATGACGCGTTGTATTTCAATGAGGAGCAGCGATACCACCGCACCACCAATCGCGCGGGCGGGTTGGAGGGCGGCGTGACGAACGGCGAAGACATCGTCGTGCGCGCGTTCATGAAACCCATCTCCACATTGCGTCGCGGACTGCCATCCGTCGACATCGAGACGCGCGAGGCGCATCGCTCGCAGTGGGAGCGCAGCGACGTCACCGCGGTGCCCGCGTGCGGCGTCGTGTGTGAAGCCATGCTGGCGATCATCCTCGCCAGCGCGATGCGCGAGAAATTCGGCGGCGACAACCTGCGCGAAATGACGCGGAACTACGAGGCGTACATCGATGAGCTCCGCCGCTTTTAGAGAACTCTTCCCGATCACGCGCAACCTCGTCTACTTCAATCACGCCGCGGTCGGTCCATTGTCGACGCGCGCGTATGAGGCGATGGAGCGTCACGCGCGCGATCAGCGCGACTACGGGGCATTGCACTGGCGCGATTGGTACGCCGAGCATGACAAGCTGCGCGAGAGCGCGGCGCGGTTGATCGGTGCGACGCCGAGCGAAATCGCGATCCTCAAGAACACGTCCGAGGGATTGTCGTTCGTCGCGGGAGGACTGCAGTGGCGCGAGGGCGACAACGTCGTCACCACCGCGATCGAGTTTCCATCCAACTGGATTCCGTGGAAGCGTCTCGCGCGGCACGGCGTCGAGTGTCGCGTCGCGCAGTTGCCGACGCTCGAGCAGATCGCGCCGCTCGTCGATGATCGCACGCGCGTCGTGTCCGTCTCCTCCGTCGCGTTTCACAACGGCTTCGTCGCCGAGCTCGAGGCGTTGGGCGATCTCTGCGCGAAACGCAACATTCTCTTCTGCGTGGATGCGATCCAGAGCATCGGCGTCGTGCCCATGGACGTGCGCCGGATGAAGATCGGCGCGCTCGCCGCGGACAGCCACAAGTGGATGTGCGGACCGGAGACGTCGGCGATTTTCTACGTCGCGGAGGAATGGCGCGACGCGATCGAGCCGATCGAGGAAGGGTGGACGAACACCGATCGCAAGGGCCGGTTCATCGATGCGGGACTGGAATGGCGGCGCGACGCGCGTCGCTACGAGGCGGGCTCGCCGAACACGAACGGCATGCACGGCACGCGCGCGGCGATCGATCTGCTCCTCGAGGTCGGGATCGACGTCGTGTACGCCGAGGCGATGAAGATCGCGAACGCGCTCGCGGATGGACTGGAGTCGATCGGCTGGCGTGTCGCGTTGCAGCATCCGCTGCGATCTCCCATCGTCGGAGTCACTCCACCAAATGTAGACACGACGTTGCTGCGCTGGCACGCGCTGCTCGAGGCCGAAAACGTCGTTTGCGCGCCGCGGGAGGGGCTGCTGCGCTTCTCGCCGCACTTTTACAACACCATCGACGAGGCCCG
>DATELS010000441.1:0-7217 GCA_035276365.1 Thermoanaerobaculia bacterium | reverse complement strand
GCATCGATCAAAGCGCTGCCGCTCTTTCTCGCGCATCTCCTCGCGCATTTGTGCAGCGGCGGACGCGTCGAACGGCGCGAGGGAACCTCGTTCGTGTTCGCGGCCGCGATTCCCATCGCGTGCATCGCCGCGATGTTCGCGTTCACCGGCGCGCTCGACGAGCTTCTCTACTGCACGCTGCAGTTCAACGCCTCCCATCCCGTGCACGCCGCGCGACGCGCGATCGGCGTCGTGTTCTTCTTTGCCGGCGCGCCCGCGTTCACGCTGCGGTTCGCGCAGCGCCTCTCGCATCTCGCCGCGTTCGCGATCTGGTATCCGCTGCTCGTCCTCTGCTTCTGGCCGATCGTCGGTCCGCGCGATCTGCTGCCGCTCGCGCCGCTGATCGCGTTGTGGTTCGCGTCGCGCGCGACGAAGCCGATCGCGGCGATCGCATTCGTCGCCGCAATCGCCGCGAACTTCGTCAACGCGCCGGAGTGGGAGCGCGTCGGCGAACGACATCGATTCGTCGACGCCGTCACCCGCCTCACGTCGCCGAACGAATTCGTGTACGACTTCAAAGGCGACGCGATCTTTCGCCGCAGACCCGTGCGGATGATCTACGACGTCGTCGGCCGCACACTCACGCGCAACGGCGTGCTCGCTGATCGCGGTCCGGAGGAGATCGTCGCGCACGGTTGCGTCGTAGCCATCCCCGACTCCGACCGCATCCCCGCACGTACGCGCGCGTTTCTCAACGCGCACTTCATCAAGCGTGGCGACATCCGCGTCTGCGGTGTGATCGCGCGCGGCGACACATTCACGATCGTTGTGCCACACACGTACGCCGTGTTCGCGCACGACATTGCCATCGACGGCATTCCGTATCACGCGCCGCGCTTCCTCGCCGCCGGACGCCACACGATCTCCGGCGCGCGCAATCAGCGCGTCACGGAGCGCGTCACGATCCTCGCGTCTGTTCGCTGAAGCGGACAGAATGTGTATGGCTTCGCATACACTGAGCCGTGTCTCCCGCCCCTCTCCATCTACCGCAACCTCCTCGGCCTCAACGACTTGACTCGTGCTCGCGCGACGCGCGCGCCGTGGCACCCGACGCGCGTAACGACAGCGGCGGAGGCTTCATGACCCGCACCCTCACGGCAGTCTTCGTTCTCGTATTTGCAACACTCTCCGCGCGCGCGCAGGAAGCGCGCTTCTTCATCGAGCGCATCGAAGTGCGCAACGCACATCGCGTGTCGAGCGACCTCGTGATCTCCGAGTCGCTGCTGCGCGAAGGCACGGAGTACTCGGAGGCCGACCTGCGCGCGGCGTCGCTCCGCCTCAGCCGCCTGCCGTTCCTCCTCTCCGCCGACTTCGCGCTCGAGAAAGGCTCGGACCGCGGCCGCCATGTGCTCGTGATCACGATCGCGGAGACGAAGCCGTTCTTCTTCCTCATCGACGTGCGGCCGGTCGTCGACGACGAGGCGCGGCAGGCGCTCGTCGACTACGCCGGCTCCTTCGACGCCGAGACGAACGAAGCCGCCCTCGGCTTCCGCACCTTCGTCGGCCGCCGCGGCATCGCGCACCTCGGCGTGACGAGTCGCAGGGATCGGCAGATGTTCACGACCGATTACTCCGCGGCCGCCATCGGCTACACGCAGTACGACCTCTTCGGCACGCGCGCCTTCGCCACGCTCAACCTGCGCATGCCGTTCAATGCCGCATCCGGCGGCGCGCTCTCGCCGCAACTCGTCATCGGCATCCCGCTCAACGCGAATCAGACGCTCACCTTCGACTACGAGGAGACGCGTTTCGAGCGCGAGCAGACGCACGTCGATGGAATCGCAATCACACGGCAGGATGCGGAGCGGCTCGTCTCCGCGACATGGACGTACAACACGACGAACCAGCCATTCGTGCCGACGCGCGGAACGATCCTGCGCGTGATGCCGCTGTGGGCGGCGCGCGACCGCGCGGGGTATCGCTTCTTCACCGTCCCGCGCGACCCCGTGTTTCGTCCCGAGGCGTTCGCGCAACACGTCAACGGATACGGCATCGACGTCCTCGGTGCGCATTACTGGGAACTGTCCGATCGCCACGCGGTGTACGCGGGACTGCAGACGGGATGGGCGAGCGTGCGCGATCGCGCGAATCAGACCTTGCTGCCCCTGGAAGTGAACTCGACGCCGGCGTATGTGATCGTCGGCGGCGGCTACTCGTTCAATCTCTGGCACGGCCGCGAGCGCAACGGCGACTCGCGCATCGAGACGGGGCTTCACTACATCGCGCGCGAGCGCGGCTTCGACCGCCTCGCCTTCCGCGATTTCGACAACGTCGAAGGCTTCGAGATCTCCGCGAACTGGGCGCGGCGCAGCTCGTGGGGGACGTTGCGTCTGGGATTGAGCACGACATGGCAGCGATGAAACGCGGCGCAGCGATCGCGGTGCTTCTGTTCGCGTCGCTGGCGCGCGCGGAGCCGCGCGCGGTGTTCGTCGCGCAGCCGGGACGCATCGTCGCGGCGCTCTTGCCCGTCTCGCTTCTCGACGAGCGCGAGGTGAAGAAGCAGCTCGGCAGCGGACTGACGACGACGTTCCTTCTCGTCGCGCAGCAGCGCGAGGGCGACCAGCGCGGCGCGACGCGCATCGAAGTGCGCTACGACCTCTGGGACGAAGTGTGGCTCGTGCGGCGCATCGAGACGGACGGCCGCGACGATCGCCAACGGCTCGCGTCGCGCGAGGCATTGGAGAAATGGTGGCGCGCGCCGGTGCGCCTGTTCGCCGCGAACGAGGATCGCGTGATGCTGAAGGTGACGCTGACGGTGCTCCCGTTCTCGGTGGCGGAGGGAGAAGATGCGCGGCAATGGATCGCGAAATCGGGAAGCCTCGGCGCGCCCGGCGCGACGTCGCCGCTCGTCACGGCACTGATCGGGACGACGATCAGCGCGAAGCCGATCCGTTCGTATCACTGGTCGGCCGACATCTCGTTCAAATGAATCGCGTCCGTTCGCTCGCCATGCTTCTCCTCGCCCTCGGCGGCGCGACGCTGCTGTTCTGGATCGTGCTGCATCAGATGTCCGGGCTCTGGCTCGACGTCGCGCTGCGTCCCGAGGTGCGGCAGGTGCTCGAACGATCGCTCGACGATCAGAAGAAGCTGCGCACGCTCGACGCGACGAATCGCGACGCGTATCGCAAGCGCTTCGAAGAGACGCGCAAGCTGCTCAACCGTCTCGACGTGCTGCGGATGAATCGCGAGGAGATGCTGCGGCGCTTCGAGGTCATGCTCGTGGCGATCTTCGGCGTCGTCGCGGCAATCGCGGCGGCATACGTGTGGTCGCGCGCGCAACGGGCCCGGGCGCGCGAGCGTCAGGAGTATCTCGATCGTGTCGCCGTGCTGCAGGAGACCGCGCGGCGGCAGGCGCACGAGATCAAAGGTCCGCTCACCGCCGCCCGTCTCGAGCTCGAGCACCTCGGCGATCTCGTGCGAAGTGGTGCATCCGAGGCGGAACTTACGGCGGCGCAGGAGAGCATGGCCGAGGAGTTGGGGAGGCTGGGGAGGTTCACAGGCGAGCTGGCGTCGCTGGCGGCGATCGGCACGCCGGTGCTGCGTCGCGTGTCGCTGCGCGCGATGATCGAGGAGTTCTGCGCGACCTTCGCGAATGCGTGGCCGAACGTCGCGTTGCGCTGCAGCGGCGAGAACGCCGAGGTGTGCGCGGATCGGGACATGGTGCGACAGGTCTTCGTCAACCTGTGCACCAACAGCGCACGGGCGATTTCCGGCAACGGCGCGGTGACGTTCAACGTTGTGCGCAATGGCGTCGAGGTGAGCGACACCGGCGGCGGAATCCCGGAGTCGCTGCGCGCGCGGATTTTCGATCCGTACGTGACTTCGCGCAGAATCGGCGACGGCATGGGACTCGGCCTGGCGATCTCGCGCAAGATCATGCTCGACCACGGCGGCGATCTGCAGCTCGTCGCGACGTCGCCCGCGGGCACGACGTTCCGCCTGCGCTTCGGAGACGCCGCATGCAGTTGATCCTGCTCGTCGAGGACGACGAGAAGATCGCCGCGAACGTGACGCTGCGCCTGCGCGAGGATGGCTACGGCGTCGTCGCGTTTCGCAACGGCGAGGAGGCACTCGCGTATCTGCGCGATCGCACGCGCGTCACGCCGGACATGGCGCTGCTCGACGTGCGGCTGCCGGGCATGAGCGGCGTCGAGCTGCTGCGCATCGCGGCGGATGCGATGCCGCCGGCGATCGTGATCTCCGGCGAAGCCTCGATGGCCGAGACCGTCGAGGCGATCCGCCTCGGCGTGCACGACTTCATCGACAAGCCGTTCAGCCGCGAGCGATTGCTCAAGTCCGTGCGCAACTGTCTCGAGTCGGCGGCGCTGCGGCGGCAAGTCGGCGAGCTCCGCGGCCGCGACCAGCAAATCCTCGGCGAGTCCGATGCGGTGAAGACGCTGCGGGCGACGATCGAGAAAGTCGCGCCGACGGATGCGCGCGTGCTCATTCGCGGCGAGAGCGGGACGGGCAAAGAGCTCGTCGCGAACGCGATCCATCGACTGAGCCGGCGCGCGTCGCGGACGTTCGTGAAACTGAACTGCGCGGCGATTCCATCGCATTTGATCGAGGATGAATTGTTCGGACACGCGCGCGGCGCGTTCACGGATGCGAAGACCGCGAAGCGCGGGTTATTCGAGGAGGCCGACGGCGGGACGCTCTTCCTCGACGAGATCGGGGACATGGAGCCGGCGCTGCAGTCGCGGCTTCTGCGCGTGCTCGAGGACGGGCGCGTGCGGCGCATCGGCGAGACGACGGATCGCGCGGTGAACGTGCGCGTGCTCGCGGCCACGCATCGCGATCTCGAGGAGATGGCGCGCAGCGGCGCGTTTCGCGAGGATCTGTTCTTCCGCTTATCGACGGTGCCGGTCGACGTGCCGCCGCTGCGCGCGCGGCGCGAAGACGTGCCGCTGCTCTTCACGAAGTTCCTGCAGCAGTTCTGCGTGCGCAATCAGCGCATGCCGCTGTCCGTCGACCCCGCGGCGTACGAGGCGCTGTCGAAGTACGACTGGCCGGGCAACGTGCGCGAATTGCGCAACGCCGCGGAGCGGCTGTCGGTGTTCGGGACCGATCCGATCACAGTCGAGCAGTTGCCGTCGTCGAGCGGCATCGTGCGCATCGCCGACGCCGGACCGGTGATGCCGCTGCGCGAGTTCAAGGCGCAGAGCGAGAAGGAGTACATCGAGGCCGTGCTGCGGCGGACGAACTGGAACGTGAGCAAGGCCGCGCAGCTCCTGGAGATTCAGCGCACGTACTTGCACGAGAAGATGAGTACGTTGGGGATCAAGCGAGGATAGCCGCCCCGCACCCCGGCCCTCTCCCCGCATGTGCGGGGAGAGGGCGGTGGGGAGTTAGTGATGGACGGCGCGGGACTTGCCGCCGCCGACTTGCACGAGGATCTGCTCGGAGTCGACCGAGCTGCACGCGTTCGTCAGGCGGACCCAGTACTGCGTCGTGCGCTCGAGCGCGGGCGTGGTGAACGTCGCGCTGTTCGTGCCGACCGGCGTCGACGTGTCGCCGACGTGGCCTTCGTACCACTGGTACGACACGCCCGCGGCCGCGGTGGCGACGTTGAGCGTGGCCGTCTGGCCGCGGTTGATCTTCACCTTGTCGGTCTGGCTCGTGATCGACGGGCCGTCCTGACCGATCACGCGGATGCGCACGTGCATGCCGGTGTGCGAGCAGAAGGCGTCGGTGACGGAGTCGATCGTGTACTGAACGTCGCCGTTCGCGATCACGGTGCGCGTGATCGAGTGCGAGTTGCTCGTCTGCGTTACGCCATCCGCCCAGTGCACGGTGAACGGCGCCGTGCCGGTGAGATGAGCGACGATGTTGACCGGGTTATCGGAGCACGTACGGATGTCGTCCGGCAGATCGGCGTCGGGCAGCGAACGGATGGCGACGGTGGCGTCGCCGCTCTGCGCGTTGCACGGGCCGGGGCCGCTGTAGCTGACGTGGAGCTGGACGTTGCCCGTCGCGCCGGCCGTGTACGTGATCGACGCCGTGCCCTGGCCCGCGGTGATCGTGCCGTTGGTGATCGTCCACGTGTACGACGTGGCGCCGGCAGTGGTCGACGCGTGATTGCCCGGCGAGCTCGCGCAGACCGCGCTGTCGGCGGTGATCGGCGCGGGCGGCGGCGGGACTTCGGAGCAGGACACGGTGACGTTGGCCGTGCCGTTGATCGACGCGTTGGCCGTGTCGGTGGCGGTGATCGTCTGCGGACCGTTGCTGGTGAGGATGACGCTGAACGTGTGCGAGCCGTTGTCGTCCGGCACGAACGTGTAGTTGGCGGGCAGCGTACCGGTGCTCGACGACGTGAAGTGGATCGTGCCGAAGTACGCCATGACCGTGGCGTTCGAGGCGTCGAGCGCGGTCACGGTGACGTTGAACGGCAGACCGTTCGTGACGTTCGCCGGCGCGGTCACGCTGAAGTGCGTGGCCGTCTGCGGCGGCGCGCTGACGGTCGTCGTTCCCGAACCGGTGACCGATGCGTTGACGGTGTCGGTGGCGGTGATCGACTGGAACCCGTTCGTGGTCAACGTCACACTGAACGTGTGCTCGCCGTGGTCGCCCGCGACGAACGTGTAGTCCGCCGGCAGTGTGCCGGTGCTCGACGACGTGAAGTGCACCGTGCCGGTGTAGCCGGTGAAGACGTTGCTCGACGCGTCGAGCGCGCTGACGGTGATGTTGAACGGCACGCCGTTCGTCGTGTTCGGCGGAACGGTGATCGCGAAGTGCGTGGCCACCGGGTGCACCGTGGTGGTGGTATTGCCGGTGATCGAGGCGTTGACGGTGTCGGTGGCGGTGATGAACTGCCCGCCGTTCTGCGTCAAGGTGACGCTGAACGTATGCGTGCCGTTGTCGCCGGCGACGAACGTGTAGTCGGCCGGCAGCGTGCCGGTGCTCGTCGACGTGAAGTGCACCGTACCGGTGTAGCCGGGGACGACGGCATTCGACGCGTCGAGCGCGGTGACGGTGACGTTGAACGGCTGGCCGCCATTCACGTTCGCCGGAGCGGTGACGCTGTAGTGCGTCGCCTGCGGCGCGTTGACGGTTACGTTGGCGGTGCCGTTGATCGTCTCGTTGCCGGCCTCCGTCGCGGTGACCGACTGCGCGCCGTTCTGAGTGAGGGTCACGCTGAACGTATGCGAGCCATTGTCGCCGGCGACGAAGGTGTAGTC
>DATELS010000440.1:0-4505 GCA_035276365.1 Thermoanaerobaculia bacterium | reverse complement strand
TTGTCAATGCATTTGTCATCAGTTGCTAGTTGTCGGAGCGGCGCTCCGAGGCCGTAAGCTCTGCATGTGCGTTTCGAGCTACTCGGATCAATCGTGGAGGTCGAGACGATCGCCTCGGGCCGTGGGGTTCGTGACCGGCGGCGTCTGAATCGAGAATATGGATCAGGGTCGTGGCGGAAGATGAAAGGAATCGCGTCCGTCCGATTAGCGGATGGCACCATCTGCACCGCGGAGCTACACTGGTATGAGGCTCATGGCATCGGCAAAAAAGAAATCAAGTTCAAGAGGCCGGTCTGGCTCCGATAAACGCGTCGTGCGGGAAACGCGGACGCAAGTGGGCGCGGCGCACTTCGCTGTCTGTGTCCGAAACGATGACTATCCCGCGTCGTTGGAGTTGCGCAAGTTGTATCCCGTTCTCCAGGACGAATTCGCAGACGAGCACGACATGATCCGCGTCATCGATGAATCGGGCGAGGATTACCTCTATCCAAACGAATACTTTGTGCGCGTCGACCTCCCGCAGTCGATCGAACGGACGCTCGCAAAAATCGCGTAGCGCGCCCTTACCGCGCCGCCGCCGCCGTCTTCACTCCCGTCTTCGCGTCGTGGCCGGCGGCGTAGTTCATGTGCGCGACGAATGCGGCGAAGAGGCGTTCGCTCGTTTGTGGCGACGTTTGTTCCTTCGACAACTCTTCGACGTGTGCGCCGGTGCGGAGTTCGAGGGCGGGGTCGCGGGTCAGCATCTGGATGAGGATCTCGGAGACGGCGAACTGTTTGGACAGCGTCACGCCGCGCTTCTGTGCGGACTCCTGAATCGCCGCGCGCGTCGCGGGCGCGAGCTCGCGCAGCGAGCCGACGAGCGTATTCTCGATGTGGCTCGCGCCGGGCGTGATCACCGTGACGTTCGTGCGGCGCGGGTCGAACGCGTCGGTCGCGTCGATGATGCCGAGGGTGGCGGGGAGGAAGAGCTTGTCGCCGGGATCGCGGTTCAGCTTCAGGTAGATCTCCGGACGCAGCAGGCGTCCCGAGTTGCACGCGCTCAGGATGATGTGGCGCACGCCGACTGGCTCCAGCAACTCCTGCAGCGCGCCGACGGAAATATACGAACGCGCGTCCTCCGGATTCTTCCCGGACTGCACCTTCAGTCCGTGTCCGTTCGTGCCGTGCGTCTCGAGGACGAGCGTGCGGATGCGGCGGCCGGGATGATCGAGGTTGTACGAGTGAATGTCCGCGACGATCTGCAGCCAGTCCGGACTCTCGAAGCACGCGAAGCCGAGCGCCGTGTAGAAGCTGCAGTTGCCGGGGACACTCAGGTCCGGCGTGAACACGACGCCCACGCCGGCGCCGATGTCCTCGAGTGCCGCGTACGGCGCGGCGGGCCACGCCTTCGCGAGCAGGACATCCGTGCGATCGACCGCGGAGGCGGCCGAGGCAACGAAGAGGAGAGCGAGAAAAAGCGGAGCGCGTTTCATCGAACTTCGAAGGCGTTCATTACAAAAATTGAACCCGTGGCAGGGCTGAGCACGGCATTTGAATGTCCAGTCCGCCATGAAGACAGTACTGAGTCGTTTCTCTCCGCAGTTCTTCGCGCTTCTTCGCATCATGTCCGGCGTCATGTTCGCCATGCACGGCACTCAGAAGCTCTTCGGCTGGCCGGGCAATCAGCAGCCGATGGGCATGGCGCTGATGAAAGTCGCCGGCGCCATCGAGCTGGTCGCGGGAGTGCTGATCGCCATCGGCCTCCTCACCGGCATCGCCGCCTTCATCGCCTCGGGCGAGATGGCCGCGGCCTTCTTCATGGGGCACGCGAAGGGCGGGGTGCTGCTCCCGATCCTCAATCAGGGAGAGCTCGCGGTGCTGTATTGCTTCCTCTTCCTCTTCATCGCCGCGCATGGCGCGGGGATCTGGAGCGTCGACGGAACGACCGCGCGGCGCTAGCGCGTGAGCTGGCGCAGCGCCGCTTTGAGCACCGCGGAGAACTCGGCGTCAGAGCCGAGTTCCTGTCGCGCCTTGTTCACCGCGATCTCCGCGTCTTTCGCGCGGTAGCCGAGGTTGACGAGGGCGGACTGGACGTCGTCGTCGACGGACAGGCGCGAGGGCGCCACCGGTGTCGCGGCCGGTGTGGTGAGCGTGAGCTTGTCGCGCAGCTCGAGGCAGATCCGCTCCGCGGTCTTCTTGCCGACGCCGGGGATCGACGAGAGCTTGCGCATGTCGCTGCGCGCGATGGCGTCGGCGAGGTCGGGAGGGTCGATGCCGGAGAGAATTTTCTGCGCGAGCGTCGGACCGATGCCGGAGATCGAGATCAGTTTCTCGAACGCCATCTTCTCGTCGCCGGACGCGAAGCCGTACAGCGCAAGTGCGTCTTCCCGCACATGCGTATAGACCTCGATCGACACGTCCCTCTTGCCCTCCAGCCGGTAATAAGTACCGAGGGAGATGTGGACTTCGTAGCCGACGCCGCCGGTGACGATGAGCGCGCGCGTCGCGTCGAGCTGGCGCAGCGTGCCTTCCAGATAACCGATCATCGGCGCTCCTGCGGAGCGAATTGAGGATTGAGGATTGAGGATTGAGGATCGGGGACCGACGACCGAGTTCTTCTCATCGTGCTCTGATCCTCAATTCTCAATCCTCAATCCTCAATTCTTCCGTCTCCAGCGCGTGCCGCCGGGCGTGTCCTCCAGCAGGATGCCGCGCGCGACGAGCTCGTCGCGCAGGCGATCGGACTCCGCGAAGTTGCGCGACTTGCGCGCGGCGTTGCGCGCGGCGATCAGCGCCTCGATCTCCGCGTCGATGCTCTGCTCGACCGCGGGGAAGAGGTCGAGCACCGGATCGACTTTGCGCAGCGCGGCGCGGATGCCCTCCGCGTCGCCCGCGGAGATGCGTCCCGCGTCGATGGCGGTGTTCGCGTCGCGGATGAGCGTGAAGAGCGCGCCGAGCGCGCCGGCCGTGTTCAGGTCATCGTCCATCGCGGACTGGAAGTCGTTGAGAAACGCGCCGATCAGCGCGTCGGCGTGATCGTCCGCGTGCGCGGCGTCGCGCGGCGCGGACTTCGCGACGTCGTCGAGTCGCAGGAGGAAGGACTCGATGCGCGCGAGCGCGCTCTTCGCGTCGTCGAGCGACTGCGTGGTGAAGTTGAGCTTCGTGCGATAGGGCACGGACAGCAGCGCGTACCGCAGCGCCACCGCGTCGTACCCCATCTCCTCCACCTCGGCCATCGTGTAGATGTTGCCGAGGGACTTCGACATCTTTTGCGCGTCGATGTTGAGGTGCTCGCCGTGCACCCAGAAGCGCACGAACGGCTTGCCGGTCGCGCCTTCGCTCTGCGCGATCTCGTTCTCGTGATGCGGGAAGATCAGATCGACCGCGCCGGTGTGGATGTCGAAGGTCTCGCCGAGGAGGTCCATCGCCATCGCGGAGCACTCGAGGTGCCAGCCGGGACGGCCTTCGCCGAGGTGCGTCGGCCACGAAGGCTCGTTGTCCTTCTTCGCCTTCCAGAGCACGAAGTCGCGCGCCGACTCCTTCTCGTACTCGTCCGACTCGATGCGGCTGAACTCACTCGTCGTGTCGATCTCGACGCGCGCGAGCTTGCCGTAGCCAGGCAGTGTGGAGACGCGAAAGTACACCGAGCCGTCCGCCTCGTACGTGTGCCCGCGTTGCGCGAGCGAGTCGACGAGAGAGACCATCTGCGGGATGTACTCCGTCGCGCGCGGATAGTGATCGGCGGGGCGGATGCGCAGCTTCTTCAGCGACGCGTGAAACGCGTCGATGTACGGCGCGACGTAGGTGCGGATGTCCTGTCCCGCCTTGTTCGCGTTGCGGATGATCTTGTCCTCGACGTCCGTGATGTTCATGACCTGCGTGACGCGCAGGCCGCGGTACTCGAGGTAGCGGCGCAGGAGGTCGCTCCAGAGGAACGTGCGGAGGTTGCCGATGTGCGGATGTCCGTAGACGGTGGGGCCGCACGAGTACATGCGCGCCTCGCCGGGGCGGAGGGGGAGAAAGGTCTCCTTCTCGCGGGTGAGCGTGTTGTACAGGCGAAGGTCGGACATCGCGCGGAGTATAAATGCACGAAATGCTGACTCGCACGTCGTTCGCCGCACGCTTTGGAAATCGCGCCGTGTTCGGGATGGTGCATCTGCGCGCGCTTCCGGGAGCGCCGCTGTTCACGTCACTGGACGAAGTGATCGACGCCGCGCTCGTTGATGCGCGCGCGATCGTGGACGGCGGATGCGACGGCCTCGTGATCGAGAACTTCGGCGACAAGCCGTTCACGCGCGGGCGGGTGGAGGCGGAGACGGTGGCGGCGATGACGCGCATCGTCGCGGAGATCGCGCGCGAGGTGAAGTTGCCGCTCGGCGTGAACGTGTTGCGCAACGACGCGCAGTCGGCGCTGGCGATCGCGGCGGCCACGGGCGCGGCGTTCATCCGCGTCAACGTGCACACCGGCGCGATGGTGACCGATCAGGGGATCATCGAAGGCGACGCGTACGCGACGATGCGCAAGC
>DATELS010000439.1:0-5986 GCA_035276365.1 Thermoanaerobaculia bacterium | reverse complement strand
GTCGACGGCGTACAGCGCGATCAACTGCGTTACCTCTCGCTGCTGCCCGGCCTGCTCACGCGTGTCGGCGTGATCGAGAACGGGAAGCCGGTCTCGTTCGATGAGATGTCGGAGCGGCTGCGCAAGGAAGTGCTGCGACTCGATGCGGGATTCACGACGAATCCGCGCACGCAGCGCGTGGAGCTCATCGTGCGCGGCGCGGGACTCGGGACGGCGGAGGCGAAGCGCGCGATCGAGTGGATGTCGCTCGTGCTCCATCATCCCGATTGGCGTCCCGAGAATCTGCCGCGCATCCGCGACGCGGTCGATCAGACGCTGAGCGCGCTGCGCAACACGACGCAGGGCTCGGAAGAGTCGTGGGTGAACAACCCGATGAATGCGTATCGGATGCAAACGAACGCGGCGTACCTCGCCGCCGACTCGTTCGCGACGCGCCTGCACAACGCGCTGCGTCTGCGCTGGCTGCTGAAGGAAGCGCCGACCGCGGATCGCGCGGCGCTGCAGAAGTGGTTCGACGATCTCGCGGCGAAGAGCGGCACGCGCGCGGAGCTGAAGGATTTGCTCGCGAAGCCGGAGACGGTGGCGGGCTTGTCCGAGTCGGCGACGACGATCGCGAAGGACGCGGTGAAGGATCTCGATCTGACACTGCTCGAGATTCCGGACTCGAGTCTCGCATTCGATTGGAAGTATCTCGTCAACGCGATGCGCGACGATCTGATGACGCCGCCCGCGGATGCGCTTTCGGCACTGGACGCGCTGCGATCCGCGGTGGCGCAACGCGGCAACGCGCGGATGTGGTTCGTGTCATCGACGGCGATTCAAGAGGCGCTCACGCCTTCCATCGAGTCGCTCTCCGCCTCGCTCGGCGACGGCGGCGCGCCGGTCGTGCGCGGGACGACGCGGCTCATCGATGCGCGTCTGCTGGCGCGTGATCCCTCGGCGACGCATCCGGTGTACGTCGGCCTGCTCGCGCCGAACATGAAGGGCGGCGTGATCATCACGTCGGTGCCGGGCGTGCATTTCTCCGACGCGGACAATCGCGAGAAGCAGCTCGACTATCTCGCGGGTCGCCTGCACTCGGGCTACGGCGCGCACGGCATCTTCCTCAAGACGCTCGCGGCGGGACTCGCGTACAGCAACGGCTTGCGTGCGAACGTGCAGTCGGGACGCACGGGCTACTACGCGGAGCGCACGCCGGAGATCCCGCAGACGGTGCGCTTCGTGATCGACACGCTGAAGAACGCGGAGCGCGATCCGCGGCTCGCGGACTACTCGATCGCGCAGGTGTTCGGCGAGAGCCGCGCGTCGGGCACGTACGAGTCGCGCGCGGAAGGAATCGCGAACGATCTCGCGGACAACCAGCCGCCGGAGCAGGTCAAGCAATTCCGCGCGTCGATCCTCGAGCTGCGCAAGGATCCGGAGCTCGGCAACAAGCTGTTCGATCGCAAGGATGCGGTCTACGCGCGCGTGCTGCCGGGATACGGCGTGAAGGGCAAGGACGTCGCGGACGCGATCTACTTCACGATCGGCCCGGACAAACAGCTCGACGCGTGGGAGGGATATCTCAAGAACGCGGAAGGCGCGGAGACGAAGCTGTTCCGGTTGTATCCGCGGGATTACTGGATGCCGTGAGAACTCGATCGGAGTTGGAGATCGGAGGCTCCTCCGATCTCCATGCTCCGTTCTGACTACTTCTCACACGCTCCCAACCACTTGCCCGAGTACTTCTGCGTCATCTCGCGGTCGCCCATCTTGAGCTTCATGGCGCCGGTGTAGCTGTCGCCGTCGAAGGTGATGTGGCCTTCGCCTTTCGTGTCCTGCTTCGGACACTCGACGGTCCACGAGACGGTGTTGCCGTCGACTTTGTAGTCGCTGACTTTGCACTGGCTCTTCGGATCGTTGGGCACGGACTTCTGCGGGTCCTTCATGTCTTCTTCGGTGACGCAGACTTCATGAGTGATCGGCGGCATCTTCATGGGCATGCCGGGCATGTCCATCTCCATCGTCACGCGCCACTTTCCAGGCTTCTGCGGATGCGCCGCAAACGCGGACGAGGCGATCGTCATCGCCGCGAGCGCGGCAAGGACGTACGGCAGGGACTTACGCATAGGGGTTCCTTCCTCCTGTTGGGTTTGAGGAAAGTATACGGTCGCTACGGCTTCACCCACCCTGCGAAGTTCATCTTCCCGTTCTCGATCTTGATCATCGCCACGGGTTTGATCGGGTTGCGGTCGGCGCCCATCGAGATCGTGCCGGAGACGCCCTGGTACTCCTTCGTCGCGGCGATCTCGTCGCGCACTTTCTTCGCGTCCGTCGAGCCGGCGCGGCGGACGGCGTCCGTGAAGATGCGCAGCGCGTCGTAGCCGAGGGCGGCGTTCGCCTCGGGCGCCTTCCCGTGGCGTTTCTGATATTCGGTCACGAACTTCTGCACCAGCGGACGCGAGTCGCCGACGAAGTAGTGATCCGAAAAGTACGAGCCTTCCATCGACTTCCCGCCGATCTCGAGCAGCGTCGCGGAGTCCCAGCCGTCGCCGCCGACGAGCGGAATGTTGAGGCCGAGGTCGCGCGCTTGAATCGCGATCTGCCCCACCTCGGTGTAGAAGCCGGGGATGAACAGCACCTTCGGCTTCGCGTTCTTGATCGCGGTGAGCTGCGGACGGAACTCCGTGTCGCCGCCCGAGTAGCTCTGCTGCGCGACGATCTTCCCGCCCGCCGCCTCGAAGTTCTTCCGGAAGAACTCCGCGAGGCCCACCGAGTAGTCGTTCTTCTTGTCGATGAGAATCGCCGCGTTGTCGGCGCCGAGGTTCGTGCGCACGAACGCGGCGAGCGCCTTGCCCTGGTACGGGTCGGTGAAGCAGACGCGGAAGATGTAGTCGCCCTTCTCCGTGACCGCGGGATTCGTCGACGACGGCGAGATCATCGGGATCTTCGCGTTCTGCGCGATCGGCGCGGCGGCAAGCGACTGGTTCGACGAGTTCTCACCGATGAGGCCCGTCACGCCGTTGCCGGTGATGAGCTTCGTCACGACCGACGCCGCTTCTTCCGCGCGTCCCTGATCGTCTTCGACGACGAGGCGAATCTTGCGGCCGAGGACGCCGCCGGAGGCGTTGATCTCATCGGCGGCGAGGCGGACGCCGTTCACGGTGGCATTGCCGAACGCGGCTTGATCGCCGGTCAGCGCGCCATAGACGCCGACTGGAATATCGCTTGTCGCGTCTGCCGTTTGGGCGGGAGTTTGGGTTTCCGACGCGGGGCGGCATGCTGCCAGCAGGAACGCGGCGACGAGAAAAAATCGAAGAGTTTTCACGCCGCGAGTTTATCGAAAGGATTCAAATGCAGGCGAACGACATTCGTAAGGGCATCGTGATCATGTTCGAGGGCGACCTCTGCAAGGTGATGGAGTTTCGCCATCACACGCCGGGGAATCTTCGCGCGATGGTCCAGGCGAAGCTGCGCAATCTCCGCACGGGCAACCAGTTCGAGCACCGCTTCCGCTCGAACGACAACATCGATCAGGCGTACATCTCCCAGCACGAGATGGAGTACATGTACTCCGACGGCCACGCGCATCACTTCATGAACACGGAGAGCTTCGAGCAGATCGAAATCTCCGAAGACGACCTCGGCGACGCCGCGGCGTGGCTCGAGCCGGGCCTCAAGCTGCAGGTGCAGTTCCACGAGACGCGTCCGATCGGCGTCGAACTGCCGAAGACGATCAAGGCGCGCATCAAAGAGACGCAGCCGATGGTGAAGGGCGCGACGCAGTCGTCGTCGTACAAGCCGGCGACGCTGGAGAATGGCGTGGTCGTGCAGGTGCCGCCGTTCGTGACCGAGGGCGAAGAGATCATCGTCGATCCGGTCGACAACAGATATCTCGAGCGCGCACGATAAACTGGCGCCGCCTCGATGGCGTCCGTCCACTTCCTCTGTTCCCAATGCGAGAAGCGCCTCGCCCGTGACGCGGGCGAGCCGGCGCGCGCGTGCGAGCATTGCGGCGCGGCGAGTGACGCCGTTGCGCCGGCCGCGAACGCGATCGTCGATCGCTGCGCGGCGTGCGATCACGATCAGCTCTACTTTCAAAAAGACTTCAATCGCGCGACGGGCGTGGCGATCGTCGCGGTCGGCGCCGTGCTGGTCCCGTGGACGTACTACCTCTCCCTCCTCGGCGCCACGATTCTCGACTACATCGTGTGGCGCATCGTGAAGGACGTCATCGTCTGCTATCAATGCCAGGCCGTGCATCGCGGGTATCCCGCGAATCCGGCGCTGAAGCCGTTCGATCTCGTGATCCACGACCGTCACGTGTACGGCGCCGCGCCTCCGGGCGCGGAAGAGAATCACTAGACGCGCGCTTCGGACGCGGCGTCGAAGATGTGCAGCGCGTCGAGCTCGATCGCGAGCTCGATCTCGCTTCCCGCGCGCGGCATCGCGTGCGCGTCGAACGTCGCGACGAGCGTGTCCGGTCCCGCGCTGCTGTGCACGATCGCCTCGTGTCCGATCGGCTCGACGATCTCGACGCGCGCGGGGATGCGCGCGGTGGCGCCTCTCCCCTGCTCGTCCGCGCGAAGAAGGTTCTCGGGACGAATGCCCACGCGCACCTTCTGTCCTTCGCGCAAACGCGCAGGCGCGGGAATCGCGAATGCACTCGCTTCGAGTCGACCCGCGCGCATCGTCGCGTCGAAGAAATTCATCGGAGGCGTGCCGATGAACTGCGCGACGAAAACATTCACCGGGCGATCGTAGACTTCGAGCGGCGTGCCGACCTGCTGAATCCTTCCGTCGCGCATCACCGCGATGCGGTGCCCCATCGTCATCGCCTCGATCTGATCGTGCGTGACGTAGACCACCGTCGTCTGCAGCCGCTGCTGCAGCTTCGAAATCTCGGCGCGCATCTGCACGCGCAGCTTCGCGTCGAGGTTCGAGAGCGGCTCGTCGAAGAGAAACACTTTCGGATCGCGCACGATCGCGCGCGCGACCGCGACACGTTGGCGCTGCCCGCCCGAGAGTTGCTTCGGCTTGCGATCGAGGAGCGAAGCGATGCCGAGCGTCTCCGCCGCGTCGCTGACCTTCTTCCGCATCTCCTCGTGCGGCGTCTTGCGGATCTTGAGGCCGAACTCGATGTTCTCGCGCACGGTCATATGCGGATACAGCGCGTACGTCTGGAAGACCATCGCCACGTCGCGGTCTTTCGGATGGAGCTCGTTGACGACGCGATCGCCGATGAGCACGCGCCCTTCGGTGATCTCCTCGAGTCCGGCGATCATCCGCAGCGCGGTCGACTTGCCGCAGCCGGAGGGGCCGACGAGGACCATGAACTCGTGGTCGTGAATGTCGAGGTTCAGCCCCTCGATGACGGAGACGGAGCCGTAGCGTTTGGCGACATCGTCGAATCGGACTCCGGCCATTTTTCGGCCGATGGTACCGGTTACAGCGGAAGGTGCGCAACCGCGGACAACCAGCCGCCGAGGACTTCGCCGATCACGACGGCGACGACGTCGACGTAGAGGATTCCGGTCGCGGCCATCGTGGAGCGGATGCGCACCGTGCCCCACACCATCGGGAAGAGCGCGAGCGGCCCGAGGAGTCCCCAGCCGGCGCGCATCCAGAAGAAGATGTCTTTCACGACGGGCGTCGGCCAGAACGCAGCGATGCTGATGGCGACGAGCGCGATCTTCGCGATTGCGGCGGCGAGCGTGGCCATGCTGAGGCGCTTCAGCGGATCGATGGACATGCCGCGCACGACGAGATACCAGTGCCCGAGCAGCATCGCGAGGTTAACGCTGCCGAGGAGGGCGATGGAGGCGAGCGCGCCGGCGATGCTCCACGCGAGCGGCGTCTTGATCGCGGCGTGATATGCGAGCGTGGACGCGACGAGATACGCGATGCCGGTCAGCGTCGCGGTGAGCTTGAAGATGAGACGCTTGGGATAGCGGAGCACGAGCCAGAGGATGATCGTCAGCGCGACGATGGACGTGTCGGCGATGGC
>DATELS010000438.1:0-3457 GCA_035276365.1 Thermoanaerobaculia bacterium | reverse complement strand
GATTGCGCGACTCGATCACGATCTCCTGCGCCGATTGCGGCAGGATTCAGGTGATTCCGCCGCTTGCGCCGGGCGCCACCGCCTCGTGCGAGCGCTGCGACCGTCTCCTCGGTCACCGCTCGCGCCTATCCGTCGACGCGCCTCTCGCGTGCGCAGCGGCAACGTTCATCCTGCTGCCGCCCGCCGTGTTCATGCCGCTCATGGACTCGACCATCAAGAACCTCGTCTTCGAAGAGAGCCGCCTCGTCACGAGCGTCGGCACCATCTATATGGAGGTCTGGTTCCCGTTCGCGTTCGGCTTCCTCTTCTTCGCGTTCCTCTTCCCCGCGCTGCGCGCGCTCTTCCAGGTCATCGTTCTCTTCTCGCTGCGCCGAGGCTGGAACCTGTGGCAGCGCGGGCGCATCTTCCGCTGGAGCGAGGAGCTGCGCATCTGGAGCATGACCGACGTCGTCGTGATCGCGGGCGTGATCGCGTACTTCCGCGCGGAGTTGCCGGCGGACGTCGACGTACGCATCGGCGCGATCTGCTACTTCGTCATCGCGATGCTGATCTTCCTCGGCGACCGCGCGCTCGATCGCCGCGCGGTGTGGAACGCGATTCATCCCGACGCGACGGGCGTGCCGCATCGCCACGTCGCGGCGTGCGATGTGTGTGAGCTCGCGGTCGCGTCGCGGCGGCCGGGCGATCCGTGTCCGCGCTGCGGCAGCCGTCTCGATCGCGCGATCGCGCCGCGCTTCGCGCCCGCCATCGGCGCGATCGCCGCGGCGATTCCGCTTTGTCTTCCCGCGTACGCGGCGTCGGTGATGGTGAATGATCAGCTCACGGGAGTGCTCGAGCACACGGTGATCGGCACCGTGCAACTGCTCGCCGATCGCGGGTACTGGCAGTTCGGCGTGGTCGTGCTGATCGCGGGCGTCGCGATTCCGATCGGCGAGGTGATCGGCATGATCTGGCTGCTCGCGCGCGTGCGCTTCCCGCAGAAGAAGGGGCTCGTGCTGCGCACGCGCATCTATCGCGTGCTGCACAAGCTCGTGCGCTGGCCGATGATCATCCCGTTCATCGCCGCGCTGGCGGCTCCCATCGTCAACTACCGAGGGATCGACGACATCGTGGCCGGTCCCGGCGCCACGCCGCTGTTCATGCTCATCGCGCTCCTGATGTTCGCGGTGCGCATGTTCGAGCCGAAATACATGTGGCGCACGGCCGGAGAGGCGGCATGAGCGAATACGACGAACACGATCGCGAGCGCAGACACCCGGAGGAAGAGAAGACGCCGGAGGCGAGCGTGCGCACGGCGAAGTGGTCGCCGTGGATCTGGATCATCCCCGCGCTGGCGATCTTCTTCGTGGGCTACCTGATCGTCCGCTACGGCTTCTTCGGCGGCGGCGACATCACGGTGCGCTTCGCCGAGGCGCGCGGACTCGATCGATACAGTCCGGTGCGATTCCGCGGCGCGAAAGTCGGCACGGTGCAGAAGATCACGATCGACGACAAGCTCGACGAAGTGGTCGTGCGCATCTCGATGGACGCGTCGATGAATCACGCGCTCAACAAAGGGACGCGCTTCTGGATCGCCGAGCCGGGGCTCGAAGGCGGTGGACTCGGCGGACTGCTGTCCGGCACGTACGTCGGCATCGCACCGGGTGAAGGCGACGAGACGCGCGAGTTCATGGGGCAGGAGTACCCACCCGTGCTGTTCGCGCCGGAGCCGGGAAAGACGGTGATCCTCGAGGCGCATGGACTGGGCTCGATCGCGATCGGCTCGCCCGTGCAGTTCCAGGGCATGCGCGTCGGGCGCATCCTCGGCGCCGAGTACGACGCGCAACGCGGCGTGACGTCAGTGCACGCATTCGTCGTGCAGCGCTTCGCCGATTACGTGCGCCAGTCGACGCGCTTCTGGCGCGGCGGCGGAATCCAGGTGTCCCTCGGCGGCGGAGGCGTGTCGCTCGCGGGAGCGTCGGTGTCGTCGCTGCTCACGTCGCCGATCGGGTTCTACACGCCGGAAGTGTTCGCGGGACCGCCGGTGGCGCAGGGCACGCGCTTCGAGTTGTACGAGTCGGAGTCCGCGGCGATCGCGTCCGCGGATGGTCCGCACCTCACGTACCTCACCTACTTCCCCGGCTCGATTCGCGGACTCACGCCGGGCACGCCGGTGCAGATGAAGGGGGTGCAGGTGGGACGCGTGCGCGAGGTGCGCCTTCGTTACGTGCCGCAAAACGCGTCGCTGGAGACGCCGGTGACGATCGAGATCGATCCACGTCTGCTCGAACTGCCGGTGGGGACGTCGCGCGAGGAGCTGCGCGGGACGATGAACAACGCGCTCGCGCGACTCGTGCAGAAAGGCATGCGCGCGACGCTGGCGACGAGTCTCGTCCTTCCCGGTGCGAGCGCGGTGTCGCTGGAGAACGTCGCGCGACCGGGCACGGCGCGACTGGTCGTCGAGAACGATCCGCCGATCATCCCCGCCGCCGCGGCGGGCAACGGACTGGAAGGCGCGCTCGGCGCAGTGGGCGACATCGCGGCGCGCATCCGCGCGCTTCCGATCGAGGAGATCGCCGGACATCTCCGCAGCACCGCGCAGCGCATGGATTCGCTCGTGCACGATCCGGCGCTCGGCGAGAGTCTGCAGCGCATGAATCGCTCGCTCGCGGAAGTGGAGCGCAACGTCGGACCGATCGCGAAGAGTCTGCGCAACGCGGCGTCGTCCGCGGAGCAGGCGGCCGGGACGGTGAACGCGAACATCGCGCCGATCGCGGAGAGTCTGCGCAATGCCGCGGCATCGGCGGAGCAGGCCGCGGGTCGCGCGCAACAGTTGATGGGCACCTCCGCGCGACAAAACTACGACCTCGGCGAGTTGATCAAGGAGCTGACGCGCGCGGCGGAGGCGGTGCGCGCGCTCGCGTCGTATCTCGAGGAGAACCCGGACGCGCTGCTGAAAGGAAGAGGGAAATGACGTTGCGCCGCGCGCTGCTCGTGCTCTTTCTGCTGCCGCTGATGTCTTGCGGTTTCTTCTCGCGATCGAAGAGCAAGTTCTACTCGCTCGATCGCATCGCGCCGACCGCACCCGTGCGCGCGCTCACCGGTCCGCCCGTCGCAATCGACGTCGTGGAGCTGCCGCCCGGACTCGATCGCCGCGAGATGATCATCCGCAAGTCGGATCAACAACTCGACGTGCGCGGCACGCAGCAATGGTCGGCGTCGCTGGAAGCGCTCGTGCTGCACACGCTCGCATTCGATCTCGCGGATCGTTTGCCCGAGGGAATGGTGATCCTCCCCGGACAGATCAAACCCGCCGGCGCAACACGCTCGATCAGCCTCGCCGTCGAAGCGCTCGCGATCGGACCGGAGAACGCGGTCACACTCGACACGCGCTGGATCGTGAACGGCGCCACGCACCACGAGACGATCCGCATGGACACCGAGTCGCTGGAAGGCGCCGCGATTGCCTCGGGCGTGA
>DATELS010000437.1:0-4287 GCA_035276365.1 Thermoanaerobaculia bacterium | reverse complement strand
GGCGCCGAGGAGCTTGTCGTCGTCGTCGACGACGAGGATGCGGGTTTTCTCGTGGATCACGACTCGCTCTCCAGGCGCCGCAGCAGCTCGCGCACCGCGTCGATGACTTCCTTCTTCTCCACGTTCGGCTTCTTGAACGCGAGGTTGAGCGTGAACGGCAGCGCCTTGTCCTTCAGCGCGAAGACATAGTTCTTCGGCCGCCCCGCCTTCTTCACTTCCGGCTTCGACGACGTCTGCTTGCGCAGCTCCTGTCGCGACAACTCCCCTGCCGCGTACGCGCGCACCACCTGCTCCATCGCCTCTTCCGAGCCCGCGCGCGCGACCTGCACGAGCACGCTCTTGTTCGAGATTCCCGCCTCGCGGCACATCAGGCGAATGCGGTCCGGGATGTCGTTGATGAGCAGCGTCTCCGTGATCGTCGTGCGCGACTTGCCGATGATCTGCGAGATCTTCTCGTGCGTGTAGCCGAACTTCTGCTGCAGCACGTAGAAGCCTTCCGCCTCTTCGAACGGCGTGAGGTCCTTGCGCTGGATGTTCTCGATGAGCGCGATCTCGAGCTGCTCGCGATCGTCGACGTCGAGCTCGATCGCCGGGATCTCGTCGAGTCCCGCCAGCGACGCGGCGCGATAGCGGCGCTCGCCGGAGATGATCTGGTAGCGATTCGGACCGGCGAGGCGGACGAGGATCGGCTCGAGCACACCTTTCTCGCGGATGCTCGCCGCGAGCTCCTCGATGTTGCCGAGCTGCGTGCGCGGCTGCTCCGCGTTCGGCTCGATGAGCTCGAGCGGCAGCATCGTCCCGATGTGGCGTCCGGATCGCCGCGTCAGCTCCTCGACATAGTGCGAGTCGTGGCGCATCACGGAGCGTTCGGGGAGACCTCGTTTAGCCATGCGACCCCCGAAGGCAACGATGAACGATGAACGATGAACGATGACGACGCAGGTGCGATGAACGCTCATCGTTCATCGTTCCTCGTTCATCGTTCGCACCGCGCAGCATGGGCTTAGACACGCGAGAGCAGCTCCTCCGACAAACTGTAGTACTCCATCGCGCCGCTCGACTTCGGCGCGAAGGTGAAGATCGATTCCTTGTATGCGGGGCTCTCCTCCAGGCGGATCGACTTCGTGATCACGGTGTTGAACACGCGGTCGCCGAAGACGTTGCCGATCGCCTCGTGAATGTCCTTCGACAGCGTGGTGCGCTTGTCGTGCATCGTGATCACGACGCCGAGGAGTTGGAGGTTCGGGTTGGGGCGCGCCTTGATCTTCTCGATCGTCTCGAGCAGATCGTCGGTTCCTTCCAGCGCAAAGTACGACGACTGAATCGGCACGAGCACGTGACTCGACGCGACCAGCGCGTTCACCGTGATCATGCCCAACGTCGGCGGCGTGTCGATGAAGATGTAGTCGTAGTCCGTCGCGACGTCCTTCATCCGATCCTTGAGACGGAACGGTCCGTCGAGATCGCCGATCAGCTTCGACTCCAGTTTCGCGAGCGCGATCTTCGACGGCGCGACGAAGAGGTTCGCCACCGGCGTCTCGACGATGACCTGCGGCAGCTCCATCTCTTCGCTGACGAGCACGTCGTACATCGACTTCACGATCGAGCGCGTGTCGACGTAGCTCATCGTCGAATTCGCCTGCGGATCGAGGTCGATGAGGAGGGTCTTGAATCCTTTGTTGGCGACGGCCGCGGAGAGGTTGATGGCGGTGGTGGTTTTGCCCACACCACCCTTCTGGTTGGCGACGGTGATGATCATTGAACCTGGGCGCGATTCTAGCCGAAGACTCTCACCGCTACATCTTGTACTTGCCCAGATCCTCGGGAGTCAGATTCTCGAACCACTTCTTCGACTTCTCGTCCGGGTCTTCGGCGTCGGGCGTGATCGTCTGCGCCTGATCCAGCACTGACTGCGCGACGAAGATCGGCGCCTCGGTCCGCAGCGCGAGGGCGATGGCGTCGCTCGGACGCGCGTCGATCTCGAGCATCTTTTTCCCGCCGCCTTCCTGCGGAACCAGCAGGCGGATCTGCGCGAAGAACGTGGAGTCGCGGAGGTCGTTGATCACGATGCGCGTCACGCTCGCGTCGAGCTCCGCGATCATGTTGCGCAAGAGATCGTGCGTCATCGGGCGCGGCGTGGTGATGTTCTCGAGCTGCAGCGCGATCGCGTTCGCCTCGAAGATGCCGACCCAGATCGGGAGGAAGAACTTCTCGTCGTCATCCTTGAGGACGACGATCGGCGAGTTCGAGACCGGGTCGAGCATCAGCCCCTTGATGGACATCGCGACGAGATCGTTCACGTTCATGCCACCGCCTCCCCGCGCAACGTGTGATGCTGCGCTGAATCGATGCGCACTCCAAGGATACTCCCCGGCGGCGTCGATGGGTCGGCGTGGAAGTTGACGACCCAATAGTCGTCCGTGCGTCCCGAGAGCATGGCCGGATCGTGACGGCTCGGTCCCTCGACGAGCACCGGCACGACGCGGCCGCGATAGCCCTCGAGACGCTCGCGCTTGTGCTGCTCGTGCAGATCGAACAGGCGCTGCAGTCGATTGGATGCGACGGCGTCGTCGAGCGGCGGTCCGATGCGCAGCGACGGCGTGCCCGGCCGCGGCGAGTACTTGAACGCGAACAGCGAGCCGTAGCGCACTTCCTCGACGAGGCTCATCGTCTCCGCGAAATCCTCCTCGGTCTCACCCGGGAAGCCGACGATGATGTCGGTCGAGAAGTGAATCTCCGGAATCGCGGCGCGGATGCGCGCGATGGTGTCGAGATATTTCTCGCGCGTGTACAGCCGCTTCATGCGGCGCAGCACGCGTGACGATCCGGATTGCACGGGCAGGTGCAGATAGCGCGAGATGTTTTCGTGATCGCGCATGGCGGCGATCATCGAGTCGCTGACTTCCGCGGGGTGCGAGGTCATGAAGCGCAGGCGCACGACGCCCGGCACCTCCGCGATCGCGCTGAGCAGCGCGCCGAAGTCGCGTCCGCTGCGTGGACAGCGATAGGCGTTGACGGTTTGTCCGAGGAGCTCGATCTCGACGCGGCCGGAAGCGACGGCGGTGCGGACTTCGTTCAACACGTCCTCGAACACACGCGACGCCTCGCGGCCGCGCGTTGTCGGGACGATGCAGAACGTGCAGTTCTTGTTGCAGCCTTCGATGATCGTGATCCACGCGCGCGTCGCCGATCCGCGATCGATCGCCAGCGCGTCGTACCGCCGATCTTCCGGAAACTCGATCGCGACGCGTCTCCCCTCTTCGAGCACCGCGTCGAGATGGCCGACGTTGCCCGGCCCCATCACGAAGTCGACCCACGGCGCGCGTTCGAGGATGTGCTCCCCTTCCTGCTGCGCGACGCAGCCGCACACGCCGATCTTGAAGTCGCGGTCGCGCTTCATCTCGCGCAGCCGCCCGAGTTGCGAGAACACTTTCTGCTCGGCCTTGTCGCGCACCGAGCATGTGTTGAGCAGCACGAGGTCCGCCTCGGACTCGCTGTCGACGCGCCGGTAGCCGCGCAGCTTGAGGTTGCCCGACAAACGCTCGGTGTCGAGCTCGTTCATCTGGCAGCCCCACGTTTCGATGTAGAAAGTCTTCATTCGGTTGTTGGTGGCTGGTTGCTGGTTGTCTGTGGGGTTAGGGCTGCGAGCTCTTTTCTTGCGAGCTCCAACCGCGTTTTTGTGTCGTTGAAGCGCTTCACGATATCGGTGTCGCGTTTGTCGAGATCGTTTTCGTCGTAGTAGCTCTGTTCCAGCGCATTCAGCTCGCGTTCGAGCTCCGTGACCTTGCGCTGCGCGGCGGCGAGCTTCTCGTCGCGCACGATGCGGTTGCGGTACTCCGTCTCGTAACGCTCGGCGAGACTCTTCTCCTTCGACGCCTCGACCGGCGCCGGCGCGTGCGCGACGACCTTGCCCTTCGACTTCTTCAGGTCCGCGTTCGTGATGACCTTCGTCGTGCTCTTCTTCTTCTTTTCCTTCGACGCCTTCGCCGTGGCGACGAGATCGTCGTTGCCGAGGTTCACAAGCAGGAGGGCGAGGGCGAGGAGTCGCATGTCACGTTCGGCCGTATCTGTCTTCGAGTCGGACCACGTCGTCGAGCTCCGTCGTCGACACTTCCGCGACGTCCGTGTCCACGACCGCTTCCATCCGATGAATCAGGCGCGGCGGGATGTGAAACGCCTCGCCTTGGCGGAGCGTGATCTCGCGCCGATCGCCGTCGTGTTCGATCGTGAGCCGCAGTTCTCCGGCGACAACGTAGAGCGTTTCCTCTTTCATTTCGTGGTACTGGA
>DATELS010000436.1:0-5246 GCA_035276365.1 Thermoanaerobaculia bacterium | reverse complement strand
TCTGTCCGAGGCGATTCTGTTGTCGCTGGGAGGCGGAGTGCTCGGCGTGATCCTCGGCGTCACCATCGCGAAGATCATCTCCGGCGTCTCGCCGCTGCCGACGCTCGTGCGTCCGACGCTCGTGCTGGCCGGACTGCTCATCGCCGTCGTGACGGGCGTCGTCGCGGGATTCATCCCCGCGCGGCGCGCGTCGAAGCTCCCGCCGATCGAGGCTCTGCGCTATGAGTAACGTCCTTTTCGCGACACGCGAGAACGTCCGCTTCGCGGGCACTGCGCTCGCGTCTCACAAACTTCGCTCCGGACTGACCATCCTCGGCATCGTCATCGGTGTGACGACGGTGATCGCGATGGTCTCGATCATCGAAGGCTTCAACAACAACGTCGTGAAGAATTTTCAGGCGTTCGGCGCGACGCTCGTGCAGTTCCAGAAATACGACCCGCAGTTCGGTCCGGGCTCGCGCGAGGAGTCGCAGCGCCTGCGCAAGAACCTCTCGTACGAAGACGCGATGGCGCTCAAGGAGCTGTGCCCGTCGATGAAGGCCGTGTCGCCGGAGCGCTACTGGTGGTCGGGCGGCGATCAGGGCGCGCCGGACTTTCTGTACAACGGCAAGACCGGCACGCCGGACACGGTCGCGGGCGTGACGGAGGATTACCCGGCCGCGAACAATCACTTCGTCGGCGAGGGCCGCTTCATCACGGAGAACGACGTGCGGCACACCGCGCCCGTCGTCGTGATCGGCTACTCGATCGCGGAGTAGCTCTTCCCGCACAGCGATCCGATCGGCAAGGTGGTGACGTTCTCCGGCCGCAAGTATCTCGTCGTCGGCGTGATGGAGAAGCAGGGCTCGACGATGTTCGAGTCGACGGACACGCACGCGTTCATGCCCATCACGACGATCGACGCGCACTACCCGTGGATCAAGCGCGAGGTGGGCGTGAACATCGCGACGATTCCGCGCAAACCGGAGTGGGTCGGCAAGATCACGGAAGAGGGGACGGCGGTGCTGCGCGCGCGGCGCCACGTGCCGTTCAACAAGCCGAACGACTTCGGGATCATGACCCCGGACAAGCTGATCGGAAACTTCAAGGCGATCACGGGCGGGATCACGCTGGCGATGATTTTCATTTCGTCGATTGCGCTGCTCGTGGGCGGCGTGGGCGTGATGAACATCATGCTCGTGTCCGTGACGGAGCGAACGCGCGAGATCGGCATTCGCAAGGCGATCGGCGCGGTGCGGCGCGACATCGTGCAGCAGTTTTTGACCGAGGCGATGACGTTATCGGCGATCGGCGGGTTGATCGGAGTGGCGGTGGGACTCGCGATCGCGGCGGTCGTGCGCAACGTCAGCCCGCTGCCGACGACGACGCCGTTGTGGTCGATCGTCGTCGGCCTGCTGGTCTCGATCTCGATCGGACTGTTCTTCGGGATCTATCCCGCGTACAAGGCCGCGAAGCTGGATCCAATCGACGCGCTCCGGTACGAGTGAGCCGGCTAGTTACTACGGAATCGTAGGAACGCGTAGATCGCCTGCGGCTTGTGGCCGTAGCGGTCCGGCAAGTCGTGCGCCTGCGTGTGGTAGTCGATGTTGACGCCCGCGCCGGCGCGATAGTGCGAGCCGGCGATGAAGTCGAAGATGTACCCGATGGCAAAGTGCGTCGACGGCTCGACGGCGACGGGACGCTGCGGCAACGGCAGATCGGGGAAGCCGAACGGACGGTCGACGCGCTCGACGCGTCCCATGAACGTGTTGCGCGCGCCGCGCAGCGCGGCCTCGAATCCGTACGCGGTCTCGGTGTCGCGCGTCTCATTTTCGCGCTGCGTCCAGAGCGCGGTGACGGCGACGTTCGGGCTGCCGAACGTGACGGACGCGGTGCTGACGGTGTGCTGCACGGGATCTTCGCCGAGCTCCGCGCGCGAGGCTTGGATGGCGATGTTGGAGCCGGGCGTCAAGGTGATGCGGAACGAACGCGAGTCGATGTCGCCGCTGTCGATCTCGGTGTGATCGCCGGTCGTGACGGCGTCGTGGAAGACGCTGCCTTCGAGGGTGATCAAACGCGTGGCGAAGGACGCGGTGATGACGCTGGTCGAGTCATGCGTCAGTTCCTGCACGTCGTACGCGAACGGCACCTCGGCGAAGTCGATGCCGGACGCGCGCATCTCCGCGGGAGGGGCGCCGAGGGCGGGATCGCCGACAGCGGCGGCATAGACGCTGAGCATGGTCGAGCGCGTCGGACGCCATCCGACCTGTACCGCGGCCTCGCCGATGAGGTCGTGCGGACGCATGCGGTCGACGAGCACTCCGCCCGCCTCCGGCGAGACGTACTGGAGCATCTGCGGATAGCCGTCGTTGTCGGCAATGGTGTAGGGCTCGAGCGAGACGCGTCCGCGGACGAGCGCGAATCCTTTGTCGCCGAACTCGCGCAGGAGTCCCGCGGCGAGCCAGTTGGTGGAGAACGCCTCGTTGCGCTGCTCCTCGGGACCGCTCTCGCTGACGTAGGTGAGGTGCGCGTCGAGCGCATGGAAGAACGTCCACCCGCCCGCTCCCGTGCGCACCCACGGCGAAGTCGTGCCCGGATTGCCCGCGGTGCCGGAGAGACTGCGCCACGGATCGATGCCCTGCGCGAGCGCCGCGGAGGAGAGAAGAAGAGAGAGGACGAGAAGGCGAGTCTTCATGCGCCGCGCATTGTGCAACAGCCCTGCCCGGCTCGCACGTTCGGACCGCCGGCGTCCACGCCGGCGGTCCCTCACTCCTCGCGCGCGATCGGGTAGAGCAGCGCGCGATCGTCGTAGTACGGCGTGCGTTCGTAGAACCACTGCAGGCGCGCCTGCGCGCTCGCGCGGAACGCCTCGTCCGACGCGAGGCGCGCGCGGAACTCGTCCGCGAGTTGCGCGTCCGCGGCGAGCATGCGTTCGGCCGTCGGCTCCATGATGTACGGCTCGACGTATTCGGCGGGGCTGAGGATGGAGAGGCAGAAGCCCCACTGGAAGAGCGAGTCGGCGGACGCGGGCTCGAGCAGCAGCGCGGCGAGGGTGCCAAGGGGTTGGTCGGTGGCGATGCGCGCGGTGCCGGCGGCAAACGTTTCGCGACGCGACTCGCGTGTCGTCTCCGCGCTCACGCGCACGTGGCCTTCGAATTGCCGCGGCTCGTAGCGCACGGCGGACAGGCGATACATCACGACATCGATTTCGCGCGACGAGGTAAGCCGCTCGTACGCGATGCCGTGCAGATCGAGCCGCTCGATGATGTCGCTCCACGACGGCGGCACGTAGTACGCGCGCGGACGCTCGACGCTCACCGTCACCTCCGTCGCCTCGCGGAACGGAACGCGCGCGGTCACCGGAGTGCCAAGCCACTCGATCTTCGTCGCGCCACTGATCTCCGACTCCAGGCGACGCGAGTCGATGCCGAGGAACTCGTGGAGCTCGGGGGCGGCATCGGGAACCTTCCACGCCAACGGGATCGTCTTCGCGTTGCGCGTGCGATCGGCGCGCGTTGCCTCGCGCAAAGACAAACCCTCGCGTCCGATCGTGCGCAGCGTCTCTTCGAGAAAGACGTACGTGCCGAGAACGCGCTGGTCGTAGGGCTTGAGCGAGTGGTTCTCGACGAGGATCGTGGCCATGTGCCGCGCGTCGCCGTAGCCGTTCGAGAAGCGCGGCTCCATCGGTACGTTGTCCAACCCCGTGTGCACGGGATCCTCGGAGAAGATCAGCGGGCCGGGGATGTGTCCCATGTCCGCGAGCGCGCGATCGATCGACGGTCGAAACGTCGCGTCCATCCAGCGCACGATCGACGGCGAATACGCCGCGGCGTTGTTCCAGCCGTACGTGATGTCGTACTGATAGTCCGCGCCGTCCGTCACGTGCAGATCGATGTAGAGGTCGGGCTGATAGCGATCGAGCGCGCGGAGCATCGCGCGCATCTCCGGCGTGACCGCCTTCATGTAGTCGCGATTGAGATTCAGATTGCGCGGCGTGACGCGCCAGCCGCCTTCTTCCGGTCCGCGCTGATTGATGCGGCTGAAGCGCGAGAAGCGCTCGTGCGCATCGACGCTGAAGATCGGCACGAAGAGAAAGTTCACATGCTCGAGAAGCTCGCGCTTCGTGCCGCGCACGGTCATGTCGCGCAGCAGCATCAGACCCGCATCCTTGCCGTCGATCTCGCCCGAGTGAATGCCGGCCTGCGCGAACACGAGCGGCTTGCGCGTGAGGTCTTCGTCCGTCGATGCAATCACGAGCCAGAGATCGCGACCTTCGCCGCTCTTGCCGATCGAGAGCATCTTCAGGTCGGGCGCGGCATCGACGAGGCGGCGCAGATACGCGACGGTCTCGTCGTACCGCGGCGTCGCGCGCAGTCCGCTCGACTCGCACGGCGTGATCCATGGATCGCTTGGCTCGACGACGAGCGCGCGGCTGGCGCCGTCCCACGGTTCGAGGGGCGGGAGAACGGCTTCGAAAGTTAACGGCGCGGACATCGAGGCTACATAGCACAAGTCGTACACTCGCCGGATGCGCATCCTCGCCGCCGTGATGCTCACGCTCCTCGTCGTTCTCTATGCCGTCGCGGTCGGGCCCGCGCACGCGCAGACGCTCAGCGAAACCGTGGAAGTGCGCGTGCTCGAGATCGAGGCGGTCGTCCTCGACCGCAACGGCAAGCCGGTGGAAGGACTGACGCGCGACGACTTCGAAGTGAAGCTCGACGGCAAGCCCGCGGACGTGACGAACTTCTTCCGCGTGCGCCGCGGCGTGATCGGCTCGTCGAATGCGACCGAGCGCGCGGCGGGAGAGAAGGTCGTGCCGGCGATGCAGTCGGAATCGCGGCTCGTCGTCGTGTTCGACGACTTTCATCTGCGCCAGGCTTCGCGCAAGCGCGCGCTCGACGCGCTGCGGCGCTACATCGAGTCGTCGCACGACGACGGCATCTCCTTCATGCTGCTGCGGTGGAACGGCTCGATGAGCGTGCGACTCAGCCCGACGAAGGACCGCCAGTCGATGCTGCGCGCGATCGAGAAGCTCGAGCGCGAGTCCTCCACGCTCCTCGGCGCCGACACCGAGCGCCGCCGCATCATCGAGCGCATCAACTACATCATCGACGTGCGCATGCAGCCGGAGCAGAAGGCGGTGCTCGCGCAGGAAGCGATGGTGCAGGCGGTGCACTTCGCGGAGGAGCAGCGGCGGAAGACGGAGAGCTCGCTCGACGCGCTGAGCGAGCTCGCGTCGGTCGTCGGCGGCATCGCCGGACGCAAGG
>DATELS010000435.1:0-5449 GCA_035276365.1 Thermoanaerobaculia bacterium | reverse complement strand
GACCGCTGCGCGATCTCGAGTTCCGCTTCAATCACGACGTCGCGTGCGACGTGCAGAACGTGATGGCCGGCAACCTCGCCGTCGACCGCACGCGCGCGCTGTCGATCGGCGGCTTCGACGAAAACTTCATCGCCGTCGCGTATCGCTTCGAAACGGACTTCGCGCTGCGCATCGTCGCCGCAGGAGGTCGCATCCGCTACGAGCCCGCCGCATCGATCCATCACCTCAAGGCGCCGGGCGGCGGCGTGCGCGTGTGGGGCGACCACCGCACGAGCGCGAGCCCCGCGCACTCCGCGGGCGACTACTACTTTGCGCGAAAGCACATCGCCGCGTTCTGGCCGTACGTCGCGCGAAGACTCGCGAAGAACGTGGCCACGCGGTACCACCTCGCGCATCCGTGGACCGTGCCGGGGAAGCTCGTCGGCGAGCTGCGTGGGTTGATGCTGGGAGTGAGGCTCGCGCGGAAGTCTCAAAGTCGCAAAGTCTCAAAGTCTCAAAGAGGTTCTGCGCCTCCTTGACGACTTTGAGACTTTGCGACTTTGCGACTCCGATCGGAATACTTCAGCGCTCGCAGTTGCTACCGCGAACCGGATGATCGTCGGCTTCTACCTCCTCTTCCTCTGCGTCGCGTGCGCGACCGCGGCCGCCGACTGGCGGCGCGGGTGGATGTACGTCGCGCTGTGCGGGGTGCTGCAGGATCCGGTGCGCAAGGTCACGCCGGGGGCGAACGTGGCCATCTCATTCGCGGTCGTTGGCGTGTACGCGGTCATCGTCTTCGCGGCGCGCGAGGAGATCCTCGAGCAACTGCGCGACTTCGCGCGGCGCTTCGCCAACCTCTACGCCGCGATGTTCGTCTTCATCCTCCTCCTTGGCGTCTCCGCGTTCAACGGACTCTTCACCTACGGCTTCGACAAGTGGAAGGTGCCGCTCGTCAGCTTCCTCACCTACACCGTGCCGATGCTGGCGGTGCTCGTCGGCTACGTCTGGTTGCAGCGCGAGGAGATGATGTACCGCTTCTTCCAGTGGTACGCGAGCCTCACCACCATCGCGCTCATCGGCTCGCTCCTCGAGTACCTCCGCGTCAACTCCCGCTTCCTCGGCATGGTCGCGTTCGAAGGCGACTACATCCGCCACCTTCCGGGCATCCAGATCCGCCTCCTCTCTGGCTTCTATCGCAGCCCCGACATCATGGCGTGGCACGCGGCGACGCTCACCGTCATCGGCATCGCCATGGCGCTGCGCGCGGGCATCACGAAGCAGACGCTGTTGTGGTCCGCGGCCGCGGGCTGGGGCTTCTTCAACTGCATGATCGCGGGACGCCGCAAGGCGATCTACTACGTCCTCGTGTTCGTCGCGGTCTTTCTGTGGCGCTACATCCGCCGCGTCAACAGCGGACAGCTCTTCGCGATGATCGGCGTCGGCATCGTGATCGCGCTCGTCGTGCGCACGATCGCGTCGGGCGAGCAGACGAGCGTGTACGCGCGTGCGGCCATTGCGTCGCAGGATGAGATCGCGAGCCGCATCGAGGGCGGCGTCCTGGAGACCTTCCGGCAATTCGGATTCCTCGGCGCCGGCCTCGGCACCGCGACGCAGGGCGTCCGCCATCTCCTCGGCTACGACCTCAACATCGGCTGGCAGGAAGGCGGACTCGGGAAGCTGGCGATGGAAGTCGGACTGCCGGGCATCCTCGCGCTCGTCGCGATCGCCGCGATTCTCGGACGCCTCTTGCTGGCGCTCACGCGCATCCAGGACGTCGAAGGTTCCTCGCAGTTTCTGCGCGTGACGATGTTCGCGCTCGTCGCGGCGAACGCGGCGAACTTCATCGCCTCGGCGCAGGCGTACAGCGACGCCGTGCTCGCGCTGACGACCGGCTTCTTCGCGGGTTGTCTCTTCGCCACCGCCGCACTCGACGAGCGGCTGCCGGCGAAGCAGACGGCGCCCGCGCCGCACGCGCAGCAGTTGACGGCGCCCGCGACCGCGTAGCACCGTAGCGCGCGGTGAGGATTCTTCACGTCGTGCCGACGTATCTTCCGGCGCGCCGGTACGGCGGCCCGATCGTCGCGGTGCACGGGCTCTGCAAGGCGCTCGCGGCGCGCGGCCACGACGTGCACGTGTTCACGACGAACGTCGACGGCGACTCCACGCTCGACGTGCCGGTGGCGACGCCGGTGATGATGGACGGCGTCGAGGTGCACTACTTCCCGTCACCGTTCGCGCGGCTGTACTGGTCGCCGGCGATGCGCGATGCGCTGCGCGACGTCGCCGCCTTCGATCTCGTGCACATTCACGCGGTGTATCTCTGGCCGGGCGTCGCGGCCGCACGCGCGGCGCGTCGCGCCAACGTCCCGTACGTGATCTCGCCGCGCGGCATGCTCGTGCCGGAGCTCATCCGGCAGAAGAGCCGCGTCGTGAAAACGGCGTGGCTGCAGATGGTCGAGCGGCGCGGCTTCGCGCGCGCGGCGGGGATTCACTTCACGTCCGCGCTCGAACAGGCGGAGGCGCAACGCGTCGGACTGCCGCTGCCGTCGCCGTTCATCGTGCCGAACGGAATCGACGTCGAGCGCCGTCCCGACGTCCCCCGCGACGATCACACCCTCGTCTTCCTCGGCCGCATCAACTGGAAGAAGGGTCTCGACTCCGTGATCGCCGCGCTGCCGTCATTGCCGCACGCGCAGTTCATCGTCGCCGGAAACGACGAAGAAGAATTGACGCCGCGCCTGCGCGCGCTCGCGGAACAGCACGGCGTCGCGGATCGCGTCACGTTCGTCGGTCCGGTGTACGGCGCGAAAAAGTTCGAGCTGCTCGCGCGCGCGACGCTGTTCGTGCTGCACTCGCGCTCGGAGAATTTCGGGAACGCTGTGCTCGAGGCGCTGATGATGGAGACGCCGGTCGTGCTCTCGCGCGACGTCGGCCTCGCGGACGAGGTCACGCGCGCGAACGCGGGAGTGATCGGACTGGAGAACATCGCCGCGCTGCTGTGCGATCCCCAACGTCGCGCGGAGATGGGACGCAACGGCCGCGCCCTGGTGGAGTCGCGCTTCGCCTGGGAGCGCGTCGCGGAGGAGATGGAGAGCGCATGCTCGACGAGATCACGCCGGTCGTCCTGACGCGCGACGAGGAGGCGAACATCGCCCGCACGCTCGCGCAACTGGCGTGGGCGCGCGAAGTGATCGTCGTCGACAGTTTCTCGACGGATGCGACGGTCGCGATCGCAAGCTCGTTCCCGAACGTCCGCGTGATCCAACGCACGTTCGACACGCTCGCGGGACAGAGCAACTTCGGACTCGAACAGGCGCACACGGAATGGGCGCTGCTCCTCGACGCCGACTATTACCTGCCCGAGCACTTCATCGACGAGCTGCGCGGACTCGATCCCGAGCCCGGCGTGCGCGCGTATCGCGCTGCATTCACGTACGCGGTGAACGGTCATCCGCTGCGCGGCTCGCTCTATCCGCCGCGCATCGTGCTCCTCCATCGCGAAAACGCCAGCGTGTGGCAGGACGGCCACGCGCATCGCGTCCTCGCCGACGGCGACGTCGGCATGCTGCAGTGCAAGATCATTCACGACGACCGCAAGAGCTTCGCGCGCTTTCTCGAGCGGCAGCGCAAATACATGCGCGAGGAGGCGGAGAAGCTGCGCACCGCCGATCCGCGTTCGCTGTCCTTGTCGGGACGCATTCGCAAGCTGATCGTCGTCGCGCCTTTTGCCGCGGTCGTGCACGCGTTGCTCATCAAGGGACTCATCCTCGATGGTCCCGCCGGCTGGCGCTACGCGTGGGAACGCCTCGTCGCGGAGCTCATGCTCTCGCGCGAGCTGCTCAGGCGCGCGCGATCATGAGATCGCCCATCACCAGCAGATCCATCTTCGTCCTCAGAAAACAATCCAACGCCTCGGCCGGCGTGTTGACGACCGGCTCGTTTTCGTTGAACGAAGTATTCAGCACGAGCGGCACGCCGGTGAGCTCGCGGAACGCCGCGATGAGACGGTAGTAGCGCGCGTTCTGCGATTCCGTTACCGACTGCAGTCGTCCCGAGCCGTTGACGTGCGTGACCGCGGGAATCTGCGCGCGCTTCTCCTCGCGGATCTGGTAGACCTGCAGCATGAACGGCACTTCGTAGTCCGTCTCGAACCACTCGCCCACCGCCTCGCGCATCACCGACGGCGCGAACGGGCGGAACGACTCGCGGCGCTTGATCTTGTGATTGAGGATGTCCTTCATGTCCGCGCGTCGCGGGTCGCAGACGATGGAGCGATTGCCGAGGGCGCGCGGTCCCCACTCCATGCGCCCTTGAAACCAGCCGACGACATTCCCCGCCGCGACCTGCTCCGCCGTGCGGCGACACAGCTCGCGCTCGTCGCGCACGCGCTCCATCGTGCACTGCGCCTCGTCGAGATCGTTCTGCCGCGCGCTCACCGCATGATCGATCGCCGCGTCGTCGTACTCCGGGCCCCAGTACGCGTGCTCCATCACGAACGCGCGCGGCTCGCGCAGCTCCTGGTTCCACACCCAGTACGCCGCGCCGATCGCGCCGCCGGCGTCGCCCGCCGCGGCCTGAATGTACAGATCCCGATACGGCGAGCGATCGAACACGAGTCCGTTCGCGACGCTGTTGTAGCCGCAGCCGCCGGCGAGGCAGAAGTTCGGCACGCGCGTCTTCTCGTACAACGAATTCGCGAGCTCGAAGTACGCCTCCTCGAACATCGCCTGCATCGACGCGGCGAGGTCTTTGTGGCGCTGCTCCATCGGATCGCTCGGCGCGCGCGCGGGTCCGAGGGCTTCGATGAGCTTCTCGGAGTAGACGGGACCGATCACCGGCGAGCCGCCTTGCCACACCATGTCCAGGCCGATCGTGTGATGCGTGAAGTAGTCGAGGTTCAGCGCGAAGCGGCCGTCCTTCACGATCACAATGTCGCGCATCTCGCGCAGGAACGCCGGCTTGCCGTACGGCGCGAGTCCCATGACCTTGTACTCGTCGCCGTAGTTCGGGAAGCCGAGGTATTGGGTCATCGCGGTGTAGAAGATGCCCAATGAATGCGGGAATCCGACTTCGCCGAGGACTTCGATGTGGTTGCCGCGGGCAATGCCCCACATCGAGCTCACGAAGTCGCCGAAGCCGTCGATCGACAGCACCGCCGCCTCTTCGAACGGCGCGACGAAAAATGCGGACGCGAGATGCGCGCGGTGATGCTCGACGTTGTGCAGCCGCGGCTTGAGCGAGTCGATGCGGAACGCGTCCGCGATCTCCGTGCGCAGGTCGTTGATCTTCGCGCGATTCTCGAGGCGTCGCTTGACCGCGCCTAACGAGGGACGCTTGGCGAGGACGAAGCGCGCACGCTGAAACAGGCGCGCCTTCGGATTCCGATTCACGGCGATGTGATCGACTTCGTTGAGCGAGGCACCGGCCGCGCGCAGGCAGTATTCGATCGCCAGGCTCGGGAAGCCCGCCC
>DATELS010000434.1:0-4357 GCA_035276365.1 Thermoanaerobaculia bacterium | reverse complement strand
CCTCGGCGTCGCCGCGTCGGTCGCGTTGCTGGTGAGCGTCGTGCGGCGACGCGCGTGGCGCTCGCGCGAGTTCTTCTTCGTGCTCGCGACGTTGTTCGTCGTCGCGGTCGTCTACGGCTGTCCCGGAATCGCAGAGGGGATGCATCGCGTGCTGCCGCTCGTGGCGCATCACCGCTTCCGCTTGCTGCTGACGATGCTGCTCGCGATTCAGGCGGCGTGCGTCGTCGATCGGATGGAGCGCAGGCCGATGCTCATCGGCGTCGCCGTCGCGGCGGTGTTGCTCGCGGCGCCGTTCGCGCTCGTGGCGATTCCGGATCACGCGCGCATGCTCAGCGCGGTGCGGGCGGTGGTGCCGAGCGTGGTCGTGTTGGCGCTCGCACTCGCATCTTTACGAACAAGAATCTTCCTCCTCGTCGCCGTCATCTTCGAGATCTGGTCCGTCACGTACGTGTGGAGCCCGCCGCTGCGCGAGGAGACGCTCTATCCCTCCACGCCCTTCATCGACGCGCTGCAGCGCATCAAGGCCAACGATCGCGAGCCCTTCCGCATCGCCGGCTGGTACTCGACCTTCTTCCCGAACGCGTCCGCGATCTACGGCTTCGAAGACGTCCGCGTGCACGACCCCATGGCCAACGCGAACTACCTCGCGTTCCTCAACGACACCGCGGGCTACAAAGCGTGGGACTACTTCGCGCACTGGACGAACATCGACACGCCGCTCCTCGACTACCTCAACGTGCGCTACGTCCTCATCGACGATCCGAGGGTCCCCGTCGATCGCGAGCGTTACGAGCTCGTCTACGAAGGCGTCGACGGCCGCATCTTCCGCAACCGCCACGCGCTGCCGCGCTTCTTCCCCGTGCGCAACGTCATCCCCGAATTCCGCCGCGAGCCGTTTCGCGAGCGCCTGCTGCATCACGACGACTGGGCGAACACCGCGCTCCTCGATCGATTGAAGCTCGAGTCGCCGCGGATGCACGACGACTTCTTCGCGCCGCGCGCGAAGGATGCGCCGCTCGCGACGTCGAAGATCGTGCGCGCGTCGAACGCCGACTATCGCATCGCGGTGAGCGCTCCCCGCTGGTCGCTCGTCGTGAGTAGCATTCCGTGGTGGCCGGGATGGAAGGTCGCGCGCAACGGCAAGCGCGTCGAGCCCATTCGCGTGAACGGTCTCTTCCTCGGCTTCGCCGTGCCGCCCGGCGCGAGCGACGTGCGCGTGTGGTATGCGCCGGCGACGTTCTGGATCTCCGCGTGGATCGCGCTCGCGACGCTGCTCACTATCGGAATTTGCGGCTCAGTCGTTCGCGTGCGGCGTTATCGACGCGCGTCTGAATCGGCGTGAGCGCTTCCTTCTGCTTCTCGACGAGTTGCGCGATGCCGCTCTTCGCGAGCGCCACCATCGCCGACATCTCCTCGTCGCTGAAGCTCGCGCCTTCCGCGGTGCCCTGCAGCTCGACGAAGCGACCCTTGCCCGTGCCGACGACGTTCATGTCGACGCCCGCCTTCGAGTCCTCTTCGTAGTTGAGGTCGAGCACGGGCACGCCGCCGATGATGCCTACCGAGATCGCGGCCACCGAGTCGATGATCGGCCAGCTCTGCAGATTGCCGTCGACGTACATGCGCCCCAGCGCGATGACCAGCGCCACATACGCGCCGGTGATCGACGCCGTGCGCGTACCACCGTCCGCCTGGATGACGTCGCAGTCGAGCCAGATCGTGCGCTCGCCGAGCATCTCGAAATTCACCGCGGCGCGCAGCGAGCGTCCGATGAGACGCTGGATCTCCATCGTGCGGCCGCCCTGCTTCCCCTTCGCGGCCTCGCGCTCGACGCGATCCGTCGTCGCGCGCGGCAGCATCCCGTACTCCGCGGTGATCCAGCCCTTGCCCGTGCGATACAGAAACGGCGGCACCTTCTCCTGCACCGACGCCGTGCAGATCACTTTCGTGTCGCCGACTTCGATCAGCACCGAGCCTTCCGCGTGCTTCGTGAAATTCGTACGGATCGTGACCGGACGCAGCTCGTTCGCCGCGCGCCCGTCGTTCCGCGTCTTTCCGCTCATGCCAGAACCTTCTCTTCGCGCGTGACGTCGATCGTCGCGCCCTTCGGCACGACCACGATCCCCGACTCCGTGACCGTGAAGCGCTGCCGATCGAGATCGAGGTCGTAGCCGATCGTCGTATTCGGCGGCAGCTTCACGCCCTTGTCGATGATCGCGCGGCGGATGCGCGAGTGCCGTCCGACTTCCACGCCGTCCATGAGGATCGACTCGTCGACGTCCGCGTACGAGTTGATGCGCACGCGCGGATGCAGCACGCAGCGGTTGATCGTGCCGCCGGAGATGATCGTGCCGTCCGACACGAGCGAGTCCGTGGCGATGCCGATGCGCTGCGATTTCGAGTCCGCGAACACGAACTTCGCGGGCGGCAGATGATTCGGCGCCGACACGAGCGGCCACATCGGGTTGTAGAGATTGAACGCCGGGACGACCGCGACGAGATCGAGCGCCGCCGCGTAATACGACTCGATCGTGCCGACGTCGCGCCAGTAGCCGTGATTGTGCGAGTCCTCGCCCGGGATGCGATTCGTGCCGAAGTCGTACGCGTGCACGTGCATCTTCGGATACATCTCCGGGATGATCTCCTTGCCGAAGTCGACGCCGGAGTTGCGCAGCGCGTTGCGCTGCAGCACGTCGATCATGACGTTCGCCTTGAAGATGTAGTTGCCCATCGAGGCGAGGATCATGTTCGGCCGGCCGGGGATCGTCTTCGCGCCGTGCTTCGGCTTCTCGACGAATCCCGTGACGCGGAAGTTCTCATCGATCTCGACGACGCCGAAGTGATGCGCCTCGGTCACCGGTACGGGGATCGTCGCGATCGTGAGATCGGCGTCGGTGTTGATGTGCTCCTGCAGCATCTGGTTCACATCCATCTTGTAGATGTGATCGCCGCCGAACACGCAGACATACTCCGGTTGCTCGTCGAAGATGAGCTCGAGGTTCTGAAACACGGCGTCGGCCGTGCCGCGGAACCAGAACGGACCTTTCCGCATCTGCGCCGGAACGACGTCGACGTACTGCCCGATGTCCGGCACGAGCCGCCACGTGCGCGTGATGTGCTCGATCAACGAGTTCGATTTGAACTGCGTGAGGATCTTGATCTTGAAGAAGCCGGAGTTGATGAAGTTGTTGATGACGAAGTCGATGATGCGATAGCGCCCGCCGAACGGCACCGCGGGCTTCGCGCGGTCGCGCGTCAGCGGAAAGAGCCGTTCGCCCATCCCGCCGGCGAGGATCATCGTCAGAACGTTGCGTCGTGAAAGCGAGCCGTACATGCGCGTGTGGTGCGGGTGCGAGATTCCTTCCAACGCCAACCCGTCAACATCCAACACTATACTTTCCCGCCGATGGCGGAGAAGGACTACTACGAAATCCTCGGCGTGAAAAAAGAGGCGTCCGAGGCGGAGATCAAGAAGGCGTATCGCGATCTGGCGAAGAAGTTCCACCCCGACAAGAACAAGGGCAACAAGGACGCGGAGAATCGCTTCAAGGAAATCTCCGAGGCGTACGCGGTGCTCTCCGACGCCGACAAACGCGCGCACTACGACCGCCTCGGCCGCGAGGCATTCGGTCCCGGCGGCGCGAATCCGTTCGCCGGCTTCGACTTCTCCGACTTCATGGGCGCGATGGGCGGCGGCGGCCGCGGCGCGCGCAAGAGCGCGGGCGGACGCCGCACGACGAACACGATGGACTTCACCGACATCTTCGGCGATCTCTTCGGACGCGGCGGCGGAGGCTTCACCGCGCCGCAGGAACCGGAGACGCTGCAGGCCGAGATCACGATCGACTTCCGCGACGCCATCCTCGGCACCACGATGGGTCTGCAGGTCAACGGCGACTCGATCAAGGTCAAGATCCCCGAGGGAATCGCGGAGGGGCAGAAGATCCGCGTGCCGCGCAAGGGACAACCGCTGCAGCTCACGGTGCACGTCAAGCCGCATCCCTTCTTCGAGCGGCGCGGCGACGACATTCACATCGACCTGCCGATCACGATCGGCGAAGCGATTCGCGGAGCGGAAGTCGACGCGCCGACGATCCACGGCCCGGTGCGCATGCGCATCCCCGCGGGCACGCAGGCCGGACGCACGATGCGCCTCTCCGGCAAAGGCGTCAAAAAGAAAAACGGCGCGGGCGATCAGTACTGCCGTATCGTCGTGCATGTACCGCCCGCCGCGCCCGCGGATGCGGTCGAGACGATCGAGGCCGCGTACGCGGAGAATCCGCGCGCGAACCTGAAGACCGCGCTGTGACGATGGACATTCAACTCCTCCGCGCCGACATGGCCTCGCTGAAGGTCGATG
>DATELS010000433.1:0-10132 GCA_035276365.1 Thermoanaerobaculia bacterium | reverse complement strand
TCCCGCCGGCGGTCCCCTCGTTTACTCCAACGCGATGACCGCGAGGCGCAGTTGCGTGAGGTGCAGCCCCTTCACCGGCGTCGACGTCGTGAGCGTCGGGTCGGTGTACGACGGCAGAGTGAGGTAGCGCGCCGTGTACGCGGCATCGAGCGCGCTGCGCAGCTCCGAGACGTGCACGCTCTTCACGAGCGTCGTGCCGCTCGTGAGCGTCGGATCCGTCCAAGTGAAGGCAGTGAGTCCGCTGCGGATGCGGATTGAGTCGATGCGCTTGCGCAGCTCTTCGATGTGCGCCTTCTTGATTGCCGTCGTCACCGCGACGAGCGGGTCGTCCGTGAACGCGCTCGGCACGCAGGTGTACAGCGACACGTTGTCGACGAGCCAGCCGAGGGAGCCGAAGCTGATGTCGGAACCGACGCGGAAGCGGAAGCGAACGCTTTGTCCGACGAGCGTCGTCAGATTCAGGCGCGTGCCCGTGTAGCCGAAGCTCGAGCCCACGAACGCGGAACGCGTCGCCAGCGGATTCGCGTAGCCCGTCTCCACCGTGCCGGCGTAGTTCTGTCCGCCGTCGATCAGCGACGCCGCATCGAGCCACGTTACGCCGTTCGTGCTGTACTCCAGCACGCCGCCGTCCCAGTTGCCGCCGCCGGTCTCGAACTCGAACATGTGATCGAAGTACATGCGGCCGGTCGCGGGGATCGTCACCGCATCCGTCAGCATCAGGCGGTGATCGGAGAGTCCATCCGCATCGCGTCCCCACTCGCTGACGATCCCTTCCCGCGCGCCGCCGGTCGTCACCGACCAGGTGCCGTAGTCATTCTCCGCGGTGAAGAGATTGGTGTTGTTTTCAAAGCCTTCGAATTTCAGGAACGACGGAATTCCGCTCGGACACATGGCCGGAGTGTCGGTGAACCCCGCGCAGGGCCATGTCTCATTCATCTCCACCGCGAGCAGCGCCTCATTGACCGCCGTACAGTCGGCGGCCGAAATGCCCGCCGTGCCGATGAGGTCCGCGCACGACTGGTTGAGCGCGTTGTAGTCGTCGAGGAATCCCGAGCCGCTGACGAGGTACTCGGTCAGTGCGCGGTATTGAATCTTCGCCGCCTTCGTCAGTCCGATGCCGGTAACGGTTCGGAGGTTGTACGTGCCGCCGTCCACCATCAGCGCGTAGGCGTGGTTCGGAATGCCGGAGTTGATGTGCACCCCGCCGGAGTCGCCGTAGGGATCCGTCCACGCCTGTTCATTGCAATAGAAGTTCGCGTCCGTCAGCTTGCCGGGATCGCCGAACACCGTCGGATCGCTCATGTCGCGGATCGCGCCGATGGAGAGGTCTTCGCCGAGTTTCCAGCGCACGTTCGCGTTGTCATTGCCCGTGCCGTCGGTGAGATCGATCGTCTCGCCGAAAATATCGGAGAACGACTCATTGAGCGCGCCGGACTGGTTGTAATAGAGCAAGCCGGCCGTGTACTCCGTCACCGCGTGCGTGAGCTCGTGACCGACGACGTCATCCGCCGACGCGAACCCGTCGCCGTACACCATCTGCGCGCCGTCCCAGAATGCGTTCGCATACGAGGGACACGAATACGCCGGGCAATAGTGCGCGGTCGAGACGAGATTCGCGCCGAAGCTGTCGAAGCTGTCGCGCCCGTGATTATTGAAGTAGTAGTCGTACGTGATTCCGGCGAAGGTGTACGCGTTGTCCTGGTCCGCATCTCCGGTCGCCGCCTCGCCCTCGCTGCGCACGAGCGTTCCCGGCTTCGTGTCCGTGTGATTCGCCGTGTAGATGTAGCGCAGCTTCGCGTGCGCGACCTGGTTGAAGTGCAGTAGCACGTTGCCGTTCTCGGCGTCGACCCAGAGAAACTCGCGCAGCTCCGGCCCCTTCGCTTCGACGAACCACGCCAGGCGCGACGGGTACTTGCCGCTGTCGACGAGCGAGCGATTGAAGATCTCGAGACGCGCGTCGCTGTACGTCGCGCCGCGCACCTGTTGCGGGAAATGCTTTTCGAGCAGACGCTGCGCCGCGAGCTTCGCGCCGCTCGCATCGATTCGCGGCAGGAGATTCTCCGGCAGATCGCTGACCGTGTGTCCGTTCGCCGCGAGCACGCGCGCGCCCTTCATGTGCACGACCAGCTCCGCCGCGCGCACGGGCACGCCGCGATGCACCTGCTGCAATCGCACGTGCTCCATGCCCGCCGCGTCGGGCTTCGACGCGCGGAGCATGCGCACCTGCGACGCGTTGGTCAGTCCGAACGCGCGGCCGTAGCTCGCGACGAAGCTCATCGCGCGCGCCTCTGCGGAGGCGCCCTTCGCGTCGCCACCAAGGAGGATGCCGTGGCCGGACGACGGAGAGCCTGCGAACGTGACTAGTCCCGTCTGCGGCGAGACGTCGCGGATCGCGAGTCCTTCTCCCGGCTCGGTGAGGCTCGGGATCGTGCGCGGGGACATCTGCGCGTGAAGCGGTGCGTGGACGGAGAGCGCGGCGAGCACGGCGATGCCGCCGTGCAGAAGAATTCGATTTTTCATGTGAAGACCGGCGCAAATAATACAACAGGACCGTTTTTATCCGTCCTTCTTGATCTGCGCGATGATCTCCGCCAGCTTCGCCTCCGCCTCCGCGAGCGGGAGCTGACACGTGCCCGCGCCGCGATGTCCGCCGCCGCCGAAGCGATCCATCAGTTGTCCGACGTCCGTCTTCGACGTGCGATTGAAGATGCTGTGGCCGACCGCGCAGACGACGAACTCGCCCTTGCGCCCATCGAAGATCCGCACCTGAATGTTCGCCTCGGGGAACATGGTGTAGATGAGAAAGCGATTGCCGGCCGGCGTCTCACCCGCGCCGCGCAGGTCGGTGATGATCACGTTTCCTTCGACGCGCGAGCGCTCGCGCATCACCTTCTCGAACTCTTTCAGTTGCGAGAAGTAGCGGTCGATGCGCTCCTTCACGTCGCGATCGGCGAGGACGGTCTCCGGCGCATCGGGATTCGCGGCGATGAGGTCGATCATCTTCGCCATCAGCTCGCGATTGCTGATCGAGTAGCCGTGGTGATACGCGAGTCCGGTGCGCGGGTCCATCACGTACGACAGCAGCATCCAGCCCTGCGGATTCGTCACGTCTTCCATCGAGAGCTGCGCCGCGTCCGACTTGTCGACCGACTCCAGCAGCGACGCGAACTTGCCGAGCTTCTCCGCGCCGTAGTGGTTGAACACCACGCGCGCCGCGGACGGCGCGATCTCGAAGCGGCCGCGGTACGTCGCCGTGTCTTCGTTGCGCACGATCTCGCTCGAGTGGTGATCGAACCAGAGTCCGACGCCCGGAACGTAGGGCAGGTTCGTGAGGATGTCGTTGCGGCCGGCGCTGATCTTTCCGTCCTGCACGTCCTTGGGATGGACGAACTCCACCGACTCGATGTCTTCGACGTTTTTCAGCAGAACGGCACAGACGAGACCATCGAAGTCGGACCGCGTAATCAAGCGCATGGCGCCGGATTCTAGCAGCCGTTCACGCGGACGAAGCCACGGAGACACCGCACGTGCGGCCCGCCTTGGGCCAGCGACGCTGCCGGCCGTGCCGGCTAAGGCGCCATCACAACTTTGATGCAGTCCTCCTGTTTGTCGCGGAACACGCGATACATCTCCGGTGCGTCTTCGAGCTTCACGCGATGCGTGATCAGGAAGGATGGATCGATGTCTCCTCGCTCGATGCGCTCGAGCAGCGGGCGCGTGTAGTTCTGCACCTGCGTCTGTCCCATGCGCAGCGTCAGCCCCTTGCCGAACGCCGTGCCGAAAGGCACTTTGTCGATGAAGCCCGCGTACACGCCGGGGATCGACACCGTGCCGCCTTTGCGGCAGCAGTGCAGCGCCTGGCGCAGCGCGTGTGCGCGGTCGAGATGCAGACGCATCGCCTGCTTCACGCGATCGAGTGCCGCGTCGATGAACGTGCCGTGCGCCTCCATGCCCACCGCGTCGATGCAGCGATCGGGTCCGCGTCCGCCAGTCATGTCCTTCAGTTGCTCGAACACGTCCGCATCCGAGTCGTCGATCGTCTCCGTGCGGTTGTCGCTGCGCGCGAGTGCGAGCCGCTCGCGATAGCGATCGATCGCAATTACGCGCGCGGCGCCGAGCATCCACGCGCTGCGAATCGCGAAGAGGCCGACCGGACCGCAGCCCCACACCGCGACCGTGTCGCCCGGCTCGATCCCGCATTGCTCCGCGGCTTGATAGCCGGTCGGAAAGATGTCGGTGAGGAAGAGCACCTTCTCATCGGGAAGATGCGCCGGAATCTTGAGCGGATTCACGTCCGCGAACACGACGCGCACGTACTCCGCCTGTCCGCCCGCGTAGCCGCCGTACAGATGCGAGTAGCCGTACGTGCCGCCGGTCGCGTAGCCCATGATCTTCTCGTTCATCTACGCGTTCGGATTCGAGTTGTCGCAGAGCGACCACTGCTTGTTGAGACAGAAGAAGCAGCGGCCGCACGCGATCGGGAACGGCACGATGATGCGATCGCCCGGCTTCAGGTTGTTGACGCGCGGACCCACTTCCATGACCTCACCCATGAACTCATGGCCGAGGATGTCGCCGCGCATCATGGTGGGGATGTAGCCGTCGTAGAGGTGCAGGTCCGAGCCGCAGATCGCGGTCAGCGTCACGCGCACGATCGCGTCGTGTGGATTGAGGATCTTCGGCTCGGGCACGTCGACGACGCGCACCTCGCCGCGGCTCCACCAGCAGACGGCCTTCACGCGGTCTTCCTGCCGGTCGGCTGGCCTCCGGTCGTCGCGATCTCTCCCGCCTCGAGCAGCATCTTCAAACGTCGCAGGTCTTCCTGCACGTTCGCCGCGGGATCTTCGCCGAGGATTTTGGAGATGCGCGCGCCGGCGACGCCGCCCGGCGGGTCGTAGCGCAGGATCACTTTGAGCTCGGTGCCGCGTCCGCCTGGCGCCGCGTTGAAGTGCACGGAGCCGGCGTTGTTGATCTGGCTTCCTTCGACGGAACGCCAGCCGATCAACTCGTTCGGAATCTCGTTGATGATCTCCGCTTCCCACTCGACGTTCGAGCCCGCCGGCCCCTTCGCGACCCAACGCGAACGAAGGTTGTCGTGCACGACGACGCGGTCGAGATGATCCATGAAGCGCGGGAGGTTTTCGAAGTTCCGCCAGAACGCGTAGATCTGTTCGGGAGTCGCGTTGATCGTGACGGACTTTTCGACGCGCACGCCTTTGCCGTACGGCACGCTGACCTGGCGTGCGTCCTCTTCTTCCGGCACGCTCGTGACGCCGAGTGCGTCGTAGACGTTGCAGAAGCCGGTGGCGCCGCGCCAGACGAGTGCCGCGCCGAGTCCGGAGAGGAGCAGGCCGGGGACAGAGCGTTTCTTGAGGCCGTACGCCGCGATGGCGCTGCCGAGGACGACGGAGAGCCAGCGCTCGGGATCGTTGACGTTGCGTTCGTTTCTCATGAGAGATGCGGATCGCATGACGCGTGCCTGACGCGCGTCTACAATCTTCGCCATGTCCGCGATCTCCGCTCCGCCCGTCCGCCCCGTCACGCTCGACGACATCCGCGCGGCGCGCGAGCGCATCCGCGGCGTGGTCATGCGCACACCGCTCGTGCGCCTGCGGCACGACGTCGCGGGCGCACCGGAGATCTGGCTCAAGCTCGATAATCTGCAGCCGATCAACGCGTTCAAACTGCGCGGCGCGGCGAACGCGGTGGCGCTGCTTTCGGCCGAGGAGCGGCGCAAGGGTGTGTGGACGATCAGCGCGGGGAACGCGGGACAGGGCGTCGCGTTCGCGGCGCGCGAGGCCGGCGTGCCGTGCACGGTAGTGGTCATCGAGACCGCTCCCGAGACCAAGATCGAGCGCATGCGCGCCCTCGGCGCCACTCTCGTGAAGGCTCCGTTCGACGCGTGCTGGCGCGCGATGGATGAGCGCGCATTCGCGGGAGTCGAAGGCACGTTCGTGCATCCGTTCGACGATCACAACTTCATCGCCGGCAACGCCACGATCGGCCTCGAGATCCTCGAAGACCTGCCGAACGTGAAGACCGTGTTCACCGCAATCGGCGGCGGCGGACTCATCTCCGGCGTCGCCAGCGCCATCCGCGCGCTCGCGCCGCATGTGCGCATCATGGGCGCGGAGCCGGAGACCGCGGCGCCCGGCGCGACGTCGTTCGCCGCGCGCGAGCCGCGCGAGTTCGAGAAGTGGGAGGCGTCGTTCGTCGACGGCGCGGGCGGCAAGAGCATCTTCCCGCGCATGTGGGAGCGGCTGAAGGACATCGTCGACGGCTCGGTCGTCGTCACGCTCGATGAAGTGAAGGCGGCGATGAAGCTGGTCGCGTCGAAGACTCGCGTGATCGCGGAAGGCGCGGGCGCGCTGGGCGTCGCGGCGGCGCTGAAGGAAACCGAAGGTCCCGTCGTCGCGGTGATCTCGGGCGGGAACATCGACCTCAGGAAGTTCTGCGAGATCGTGACGTGATCGCCGCGCTACTGGCGGTCGTGTTAGCGACGCCGGGCTACATCGACGATGCCGCGTGCGGCGAATGCCACGCGGAGCACGCCGCGACATTTCAACACGTCGGCATGGCGCAGTCGTTCTACAAGCCGCGCGCGTCGAACTCGATCGAGAACTTCGACGCGCCGCCGTTCTTTCACGCGAAGTCGAAACAGTATTTCGAGATGCGAAGGCGCGGCGACGCGCTCGTGTTCCGCCGTTGGGAGCTCGCCGCGGACGGCGCACCGATCCACCTCTACGAACAACAAGTCGACTGGATCCTCGGCTCCGGCCATCACGCCCGCACGTACCTCTATCGCGTGCCGGGCGGCGAGCTCTATCAACTGCCGATCGCGTGGTACACGCAGACGCGCGAGTGGGCGATGGCGCCCGGCTACGACCGCGCGGATCACGACGGCGTGATGCGGCGCGTGCGGCACGAGTGCATGTTCTGCCACAACGCGTATCCGGAGATCGCGGCGGAGCCGCTGTCGTACTGGCGGTCGCAGTCGCTGCCGAAAGAGTTGCCGGAGGGAATCGGCTGCCAGCGCTGTCATGGTCCGGGCGCGAAACACGCGGCGCTCGCGACGGGCGGAGATGCCGCGGCGATCCGCGCGTCGATCGTGAATCCTGCGCGACTCGACGCGCGTCGTCGCATGGACGTCTGCTACGAGTGCCACATGCAGCCCGCGGTGTCGCTGTTCGCCGCGCGCAAGTTCGGACGCGACATGTACTCGTTCCGTCCGGGGCAACTCCTCGCCGACTACGCGCCGCAGGTCGACATCACCGATGCGACGCTCCCGCGCGACCAGCGCTTCGAGATCAATCATCATCCGTATCGACTCGAGCAGAGCCGCTGCTTCCGCGAGAGCGCGGGCAAGCTGACGTGCCTCACGTGTCACGACCCGCATCGCAAGGTGAGCGAGAGCGAGCGCGCGTCGCATTACCGCGCGGCGTGCATGTCGTGTCACGCGAACGCGCACAACGCGACGTCCGACTGCACGACGTGTCACATGCCCGCGCGACGCACGCAGGACGTCGTGCATGTGACGATGACCGATCACTTCATCCGCCGCACGCCCGGAGGTCCGGAACTGCTCGCGCCGCTCGAGGAGCGCGAGCCGGTGATCGAGAAGGTGGAGTTCCTCGATCCCGCGTCCGCGCCGCAGGGTTTGCTCGGCGAGTTGTATCGGCTGATCCCGCTCGTCCGCGCGAACGGCTCGGGCGCGTCGCTCATGCAGCGGCTCGAAACGTTGCTCGCGCAGATTCAGCCGCCGGAGCTCGAGCCGTATCTCGATCTGGCGATGGTCGAGCTGCGCACGCGCCGCTACGCGGAGCTGGAGAAAACGGCGACACGCGTGCTGGAGCGCGCGCCGAAGCAGCCGCTGGCGACGGAGTGGCTCGGCCTCGCACGCGCGGCGCGCGCGGGAAATCCGGAGGTGGCGATCCCGTATCTGCGCGACGCGGTGAAAGCAGATCCGCGTCCCGAGTCTCTCTTCAACCTCGGCGTCTTCCTCGCGGTGCGCGGACGCACGCACGAGGCGATGGAGGCTTACGAGCGCGCGCTGGCCGCGCGTCCCAACCTCGCGGCGGCGTGGGTGCGGCTAGGCGACGCGCGTCGCGAGTGCGGCGATCTCGCGGGCGCGATCGATGCGTATCGAAAGGCGGTCGCGATCGAGCCGGCGCAGAAGCGATACGTCGCGATGCTCGCGGATGCGCTCGACGCGTTCGGCGATCACGAGGAAGCGGCGCGCGAACGCGGTCACTGACGTCCGTGCCGGTGCTTGCCGCGCTTCATCTCGTGGCGCGCCTTCGCCTCTTCGATCGAGTGCGACTCCGCCACTTCCGTCGAGCTCTTCGCCATGTCGGCGAGACGCCGGTAATGCTCGTGCAGCACCTCGAGCTCTTCCTCCGACAAGTCCTCGACGGAGATCAGCCGGTTGCTCGCCTCCTGAATCGCGGCCACGAGCTCGTTCAGCTTGAGCTGCACCGCGAGCGACTCCTTGTTCTGCGCGCGCTGAATCAGGAAGACCATGAGGAACGTGACGATCGTCGTGCTCGTGTTGATCACGAGCTGCCACGTGTCGGAGTAATGGAAGAAGCGGCCGCTGAGCGCCCAGATCACGACGACGCTCAGCGCGACGATGAACGCCGCCGTGGTCCCCATCGCGTAGGACATCCACGAGGCAAAGCGTGCGAACGGTCCTGGCTTGCTCATTTGACGACAGCAACAGGGCGGAAGCCGCCGGGATTCGGGTAATCGCGGCGATCGGTCATCTGTCCGATCGGCGTCTGCACGATCGGGACTTTGTAGCCTGCGATCGTCGCGGTCTTGCCGGTCGGCGTCGGCTTGTCGACTTTCGCCGGAAGGCGCACGACGATCTTCTTCGGATCGAGCACGGTGGCGCCGCCGCGCTCGAGGATCACGTCGGGGATGATCACGTCGCTCGTCCCCGGCACGCCTTCCATGACGATGCGCGCGGTCTCCGCGCCGGGCGCGTTGACGCCGATGATGGACTTATTCGGCGGCACGTCGAGGACGATGAAAGCGCCGTTCTCCGCGATGCCGCCCGACGCGTACTGCGCGTTCTCCACCCACAGCGACGTGGCCTGGAAGACCTGCTGCCGCCGCGCGATCTCCATCTCCGCGGTCTCGCCATGCTTCGAGCCCTTCACGTCGAGGATCCAGCCGCGCACGCTGACGGGTTCGCGGTTCAGCTCATAGATGGAGCTGTCGGTCGATTCCTTGCCGCCGCACGCGGCGAGAATGAGGAACGCGATGAGGACGCTGCGTCGCACGCCACGAAGCGTACACCAACGCATGCGATAATCCCTCGGCCCTCGCATGAAACGCCTGCTCGCTCTCGGTGCCCTCGCCGTTCTCGCCATCGCCTCGATCGTACTCGCGCAAACGTCCGGTCCGGCGACGCTCCGCACGCCGTCGGGCGATCACCCGATCACGATCGTGCAGCAGTCGGGACAGACGTACGTGTCCGCGTCCGAAGCCGTGGCGGGACTCGGCGGGACGATCGTGCCCGACAGCACGGGCTACAAAGTCACGATCGGCAACGCGGTCGCCGCGTTTGGTCCGGACAGCCGCTTCGGCGTCGTGCGCGACGAGCTGATCGAGATGCCGGTGCCGCCGATCGCGATCGAGGGAAAGCCGTTCGTGCCGTGGCAGTTCTTTCAGGGACTGCTGTCGAAGTCGGCATCGCTCGACGTGACATGGGACGCGGCGTCGAACGCGCTCGTCGTGCGGCCGATGTCGCGCGACGCGGTGAGCGTGCAGGTGTCGGTCGCGAACGTCGAAGGCATCACGAAGATGGTGCTGACGCTCAGCGGTCCCGCGGAGTACGCGATCGCGAAAGAGCCGGGCGCGTACGTCGTGCGCTTCAAGTCGCCGGTGCGCGCGCCGTTCGCGGAGCAGGGATACGAAGATCCGTACGTCGCGAAGCTCTTCTTCGCGGGCAGCGATCTGCGCATTCAACTCACGGGACAGGACGTCGTCGGCGACGCGTATCAGCTCGAGAATCCGCCGCGCATCGTGCTCGACTTCCGCAAGGGCGCGGCGCCGGCGCCGGGTGCCACGCAGCCGCTGCCGGGACTCAACAAGCCGCAGGAGTCGCCGGGCATTCACACGATCGTCA
>DATELS010000432.1:0-6626 GCA_035276365.1 Thermoanaerobaculia bacterium | reverse complement strand
TCCGCGCGCAGCTCATCGTGCACGACGCGCGTCGCATGGAGCTCATCGCGTACACGCCGGTGGGCACGACCGCGCTGAAGTTGAAGGCGGACGGCGATCGTATCGAGAGCGATCCGCCGGTCGCGCCGCGCGCGTTCGCGTTTCTGCGCGAGTCCGGCTACACGCCCGCGGAGATGGGCATGCTCCTCCTCGGTCTTCCTCCGAATGACGATGATCGATTCGATTACGCCGCGGGCGGTCTGACCGCGGCCGGAACCGGTCCGGATCTGATGGTGGCGTTCGATCCGCCTTCGTTCCCCGCGAAACACGTCGTGATCACCGCGGACGAGGACCGCATCGAGATCGAGCATGTGGAAGTCGTTCGCGAAAATTAATTGGTCGCTGCGGATCACCGGCAAGCGCGCGGACGGGTTTCACGATCTCGAGACCGTGTTCCAAACGATCTCGCTGCACGATGAGCTGACGTTTCGCGAGTCGGATGCGCTGACGCTGACGTGCGACGATCCGTCGATTCCTGTCGATGAGACGAACCTCGTCGTGCGCGCGGCGCGCGCGCTCGGACGCACTTCCGCGATCGAGTTGCGCAAGCGGATTCCCGCGGGCGGTGGCTTGGGCGGAGGGTCGTCGAATGCGGCGACAACGCTGCTCGCACTCGGCTTCTCTCGCGAAGATCTGCCGGAGATCGCGCTGAAGCTCGGATCCGATGTGCCGTTCTTTCTCGTCGGCGGAACCGCGTATGCGACCGGTCGCGGCGAAGTGCTGACGCCGATGGCGTCGATGGCCGGCATTCCGCTGCTACTCGTCTTTCCGGAAGAGCGCGTGTCGACGAAGGACGCGTTCGCGCGCATCACGCGCTACTCGCCGCCGCTCGGCATCGATGCGTATCGCGACTTCGCGAATTTCACGAACGACTTCGAAGATCCGGTGTTCGCGATGCTGCCGCATCTGCGCGGATTGAAAGAGCGCTTGTACAACGCGGGCGCACGATGGGCGGGGATGTCGGGATCGGGATCGACGATCGTCGGCGCGTTCGAGAACGCGGAGTTGCGTGATGACGCCGCGTCCGCGTTTCGCGAAGTGCGTGTCGCGCGGTGCGAGACTACGCAGCCTTGACGCGCACGGACTCGAGGCGCTGCTCGATCGCGTGCTGCGCGCGATCGATGGCCTCTTGATCGTCGCGCAGGTGAAACGAAAAGTTCGCGCCGAAGAAGAGCGCGTTGATCTCGAACGCGAGCTGCGACGGATTCACGTTCGGATCGATGTGTCCCTCGTCCTGCGCCATGCGGATCGCGCGCTCGAGAGCGCCGATCCAGTCGTCCATCAAGCGACGCACGAGATTGCGCACCGCGCCCGGGCGCCCATCGAATTCGAACGACGCCGCGGCGAAGAAGCAGCCGCCCGGAAACACGCCGCGACGCACGTACGAGAGCCATGAGCGGCAGATCGCGAGGAGTCGCGGATAGCCGCGCGGCTCTTTCAACGCGGGCGTGTAGATCTCGCGGATGAAGCGCTGCGACGCGGTCTCGACGACCGCGAGTTGCAGATCTTCTTTCGACCCGAAGTGGGCGAAGAGGCCGCTCTTCGACATCCCCAGCTCATCGGCGAGACGTCCGATGGTCAGGCCTTCGAGTCCCTCGACCGACGCGAGATCGACCGCGCGCTCGAGGATGCTCTGCCGCGTGCGCTCCCCTTTCATGAGGTGGATGGTAGCAGTCACGCGTACGCGGGCAAATCCTTGAGCAGCTCCGCGTGCGCCGCGTGGAAGTCGCGGCTCCATTTCTGCGGCCGCCGCGACGCGGGATCGATGTTGACGACGGTCCGCTCGCCGCGCGCATACGGCACGCGCGCGTCATCGCTGGAGACGAGGAAACCGTAGCTGCACGTGTAGTCGTCGAGATCGTTCACCCAAAGATCGACGCGCACCGCATCGACACCGACGACAGGCTGCAACTCCTCGATCACGCACTCGCCGCCGATCGGCGCGCGCCCGTCGAGGGCGATGATCGCGTGATCGACATGCTCGGCGAGCTGCCTCGAGTCGAGATCCGCGCCGCGAACAGGGGAGAGGAAGACGAATTTAGGGTTGAGGTGCATGGGAGTCCTCCTTCGGTAGAGGATAAAATAGTACGAACGTTCGTTTACGTCAAGAGGGGATACGCTTCATTCGTGCCGAAGAGCAGCATTTACGTCGAAACGTCGATCGTGAGCTATCTCGTCGGATGGTTGAATCAGCGCGATCTCGCCGTTGCACACAACCAGCAGATGACGCGTGAGTGGTGGTCGCGTCGCCGTACAGAGTTCGATCTCTATATCTCACCCGTCGTCGTCGATGAAGCGCGTAAAGGCGAAACCTCGCTGGCCTCGCAGCGACTGGAGTATCTGGCGCCGCTGCCAGTCCTCGAGGTGACGCCGGAAGCGAAATCGCTTTCCCGTGACTTGCTTCGCCTGACGCGAATCCCACGCAACGCCGAACTCGACTCTCTGCACATCTCGATTGCCGCGGTGACCGGCATGAATTATCTGTTGACCTGGAATTGCCGTCACATCGCGAACGCTGAGATACTGCCGAAGGTTTACGAGGTGTGTCGCAGCGCCGGATACGAGCCCCCGTTCGTTTGTACTCCGCTCGAACTACTCGGAGTGAGTCATGGCTGAAGACCCGATTGTCGAGGAGATTCACAGGATCCGCGAGGAGTTGCTCCAGGAGTACGGCGGCTTCGATGGCTACATGAAGCATCTCGCCGAGCTCCAGGACGAGCTGAAAGACCGCCTCGTCACGCGCGACCCGCGGCCGCCCGTCACGACGCGCAAGGTGTCTTAGCGCTCTCCCCGAATCTCGTACAACACATCTGGAAGAATCGCCGCATCGTCTTCAACGAGCAGCGTCGTGTTGATCGCGTCGCGCTTCGCCGCAATCGCCTCGTCATCGATCGCGCCGCGAAACTCATGCGCGAGCACGTGAATCGAACCGCAGTCCGTCGCGAGCTCGGCCAGTGCGCAGCGCAGATCTTTGCGCACGCCGGAGAACTTCGGCAGTGGACGGTTGTCGGCGCGCATCTGCTGGATTGCGCGCTCGATCTTCGCGTCGGACCAGCCTTTTTTTCGGTATGCCGGCTTGATGTGCTTCGCGCGGAAGCGCGTGATGCGTTCCTCGAGTTCCTGCAGCGGATCACGACGCTCTCCGGTCGGGTCCGAGTACAACGTACATCCGCACGGTCCATCGCTCAGAAACCACGCACGCGATTCCGCGGGTAGCAGCTTCCGCAGCCACGGATTCGCACTTTCCGTGATGTGAAAGGACGATCGCAATAGCGCGCGCGTCTGCTCGACATCTTCCGCACTGCACGCCACGAAAACGAAAAAGCACACGCGCGCAATCTTACGCCCGCGCCGATTGGTGCTACCTTGTCGCGCCGAAAAGGAGACGCGACATGCGGGTGATGGTGATCGTCAAAGCCACCAGGGAGTCCGAAGGCGGCGAGATGCCGTCGGAGCAGATGCTCACGGAGATGGGCAAGTACAACGAGGAGCTCGTGAACGCCGGCATCATGCAGGCGGGCGAAGGACTGCACCCGACGTCGAAAGGCGCGCGCGTCCGCTTCTCCGGAACGAATCGCACCGTGATCCCCGGCCCGTTCGGACAAACGGAACAACAGATCGCCGGCTTCTGGCTCTGGAAGGTGAAGTCGATGGACGAGGCGATCGAGTGGGTGAAGCGCTGCCCAAACCCGATGCCCACCGACTCCGAGATCGAGATCCGCCCGATCTTCGAAATGGAAGACTTCGGCGACGAGCTCACGCCCGAGGCGCGCGAGCGGGAAGAGAGGATGCGCGAGCAGATGTCGTCGAGTTGATGCAGGTCACGGTCGATCGCGATCGAGTAACGCGTCGACATCTCGCGCGCTGTGAAGGAACGCGATCGCCTCAGTCCTTATAAATCAACACGTGCGGCACGCCGTCGTCGCCGATCCAGCCGCGGTACATGCCCTCGCTGTTGAACGGCATCGCCACGTTGCCTTTTGCGTCGAGGATGATCACGCCGCCTTCGCCGCCGAGGTTGGTGAGCTTCTTGTGGATCACCTCATCGCCGGCCTGTTGCACCGTCATGTTGCGATACGACACCAGCGCCGCGATGTCGCGCGCCACGCTGAGGCGGATGAAGTACTCGCCGTCGCCTGTGCCCGACACCGCGCACGAATTGTTGTCCGCGTACGTGCCCGCGCCGATGATCGGCGAGTCGCCCACGCGTCCGTACATCTTGTTCGTCATGCCGCCGGTCGACGTCCCCGCGGCGAGGTTGCCGCTCTGATCGAGCGCGAGCGCGCCCACCGTCCCGAACTTCTTCACCTCGTGCTCCGGAAACGGCACCACCTCCGCGTTCGGCTTCTGCTCCAGCAGCAGTTCCTGTTGCAGCGCCTTCCAGCGGCGCTCGGTCCAGAAGTACGACGGGTCGACGATCTCCAGTCCCATCTTCGTCGCGAACAGCTCCGCGCCGCGGCCGACCATCATCACGTGCTTCGACTTCTCCATCACCGCGCGCGCGGCGGTGATCGGATTCTTGAGGATCGTCACGCCCGCGACCGCGCCCGCCTTCAGCGTCTTGCCGTCCATGATCGACGCGTCGAGCTCGTTCTTGCCTTCGTGCGTGAATACCGCGCCTTTGCCCGCGTTGAAGAGCGGCGAGTCTTCCATGATGCGGATGGCCGCCTCGACCGCGTCGAGTGACGTGCCGCCCTTCGCGAGAATGTCATGTCCCGCGCGCAGCGCCTTCTCGAGCTCCGTGCGGTACTGCTGCTCCATCTCCGGGGTCATGCTCTTGCGGGTAATCGTTCCGGCCCCGCCGTGAATCACGAACATGGTTTTTCCCTTCGGTTCTGCGGTGATGCCGAGGGCGAACACGATTGTTGCAGTCAGGCATGCCAGTCTCGTGAACATGGCTCGTACACTAACACGCCCGATGCGACGCGCTCTCCTCGTGCTCCTCGGAATGCTAATCGGCCCGGCTGTCTACGCGCAGGGTCCGTCCGCGGATTGGAGCACGCTCTCCACTGCACACTTTCGTGTGCATTACCCGCGACAGTATTTCCAGTGGGCGCTGCGCGCGGCGTCGCATCTCGAGTCCATTCGCGACGCGGTGGTGAAGGAAGTCGGATTCGCGCCCGAGCAGACGATCGACGTCATCGTCTCCAACCCGATCGCGGAGCCGAACGGCGAGGCGTGGCCGCTGCTCGACACGCCGCGCATTATTTTTTACGCCGAGCCTCCCGGACCGGATGAGCAACTCGGCGAATTCGGACATTGGATCGACTTGCTCGCCGTGCACGAAGTCGCGCACATCGTGCACATGCTGCGGCCGGCGCGACATCCGCTCGAGCGCTTGTTGCCGATCGATCCCATCACGCTGCATGCGCCGCGATGGGTCCTCGAAGGCTACGCGACCGTGATCGAGGGACAACTCACCGGCGCGGGACGTCCGAACAGCACGATGCGCGCGCTGATCCTGCGGCGCTGGGCGCAGGAGGGCCGCCTTCCTTCGTACTCGCAGCTCAACTCCGACCGCCGCTTCCTCGGCATGTCGATGGCGTACCTCATGGGCTCCGCGTTTCTCGAGTGGCTGGAGAAGCGCAGCGGACCGGACTCGTTGCGCAACCTCTGGCTGCGCATGACCGCGCGCCAGCGACGCTCGTTCGATACGGCGTTCACCGGCGTGTTCGGAGAAAGTGCGGAGCGGTTGTACGGACGCTACGTCGCCGAGCTCACCGCGTCGTCGATGACCGATCGCGACGCGCTCGTCGAAGGCGAGCTCTTTCAGGAGACGACGCGCGCGAGCGGCGATCCCGCGGTGTCGCCGGACGGCACGCAGATCGCGGTCGTGCTGCGTCCGTACGACGCGCCGCAGAAGCTCATCATCTGGTCGACCGGACCCGCGGACGAGGAAGAGAAAAAGTACAACGAGCGCATCGCGAAGATGCTCGGCCGCGATCCGGAGGACGTCGCGCCGGTGCGCGCGAAGCCGCTCCCGCGCAAGGCCGTGCACACGCTCGTGATGCCGGACGGCGGCGACATCGACACGCCGCGCTGGACGCGCGACGGCAAGTCGATCGTGTTCGCGCATCGCATGCCGGACGCGAATGGCGATCTGCACTTCGATCTCTTCCGCTGGGATTTCTCGAATGTCACGCGGATCACGCATCTCGCGGACGTGCGCGATGCGGATCCGTTTCCGGATGGCCGCACGGCGGTGGCGGTGCGGAATCGCTTCGGCGCGTCGCAGCTCGTCGACGTCGATCTGACGAACGGTGGCGTCAGGCCGCGCACGCCGGCGTCGATCGATGTCATCGAGTCGCATCCGCGCGTGAGTGCGGATGGAACGCGCATCGCGCATGTCGCGCATCGCACGGGGCGGTGGACGCTCTTCATCGACGATGAACCGCAGACCGTCGATGGCGATGCGGCGACGCCGGAGTGGATGGGGGAGGACATCGTCCTCACCGTGTTCGCGCGCGGGTTCGCGGAGTTGCACTCGCTCGCGAAGCGTCCGCTCACGCGCACGCGCGGCGGCGCGTTTCAACCCGCGCCCGCGAAGGATGGCAGCGTGTTTTTCATGAGCCTCGATCCCGACGGGT
>DATELS010000431.1:0-5272 GCA_035276365.1 Thermoanaerobaculia bacterium | reverse complement strand
CGAGACGAAAAACGCCGCGCCGGGTTTCGTGAAAACGCGCAGCGGCGCGCCAGACGCCGCCGCACGTACTACCTGCTCTGAACGCCAAACGGGAGAACGCATGAACCATCAGCAGTACCTCACTTTCTTCATCCGGGACGAGGAGTACGCCGTCGAGATCCTGCGCCTGCGCGAGATCATCGAGTTCGAGCGCGTCACTCACGTGCCCACCATGCCCGCGCACGTGCGCGGCGTCATCAACCTGCGCGGCGCCGTGCTGCCGGTGATCGATCTCGCGACCAAGTTCGGTCACGGTCACACCGATGCCACGCGCACGACCTGCATCGTCGTCGTCGAGACGAAGCTGCAGAACGAGTGGATCACGGTCGGCGTCGTCGCCAGCTCGGTCTCGGAAGTCGTCGACATCCGTGAGAGCGACATCGAGGCGCCGCCGTCGTTCGGCACGAACGTCCGCGTCGACTTCCTCACCGGCATGGGCAAGCTCGACGGACGCCTCGTGCTCATCCTCGACATCGACCGCGTGCTCTCGCCGGTCGAGATTCTCGAAACGATCGAAGCCGCCGAGGCGGCAGAAAAGGAACAGGAACCATGCTTCAGCAACTGACCATCGGGAAACGACTCTTCGCCGGCTTCGGCATTCTCCTCGCGTTCGTCGTCGTCGTCGCCGCCACCGGCCAGTGGGGCCTCGGCACCGCTGTCGACACCGCGAATCAGACGATGAGCGTCGACGTCGCCGTCACCGGCAACGCGAACGATGCGCACATCGCCACGATCGACCTCCGCCGCTTCGAGAAGGACTACTTCCTCAACATCGGCAACGCCGAGAAGGAAGCCGAGTACCTCGGCAAGTGGGAGAAGGCGTTGCGCAGCGCGGACGACGCGCTCACGAACCTCGAGCACGTCACGACCGACGTCAAGCAGCTCGACACCATCCGCAACACGCGCGCGGACATCGCCACGTACGCGACTGGATTCCGCGGCGTGTCGAAGCGCATCGCCGACGGCCAGATCAAGACCGGCGACGAAGCGAACAAAGAGATCGCGCCGGTCAAGGAAGAGATTCGCCGCGTCGAAGACGCGATGCAGTCGCTCGACGACGAGGCGATGCAAGCGCTCGTCGCGAAGAAGGCGGCCATTCTCGCCGCCGGCTCGAAGGCGCGCACGGTCATGTTCTCGATCACCGGCGCCGCGCTGTTCGTCGCGATCCTCATCGCCATCATCCTCACGCGCAGCATCACCGTGCCGATCGCGTCGGTCGTCAACATCGCCGAGAAGCTGGCCGAGGGCGATGCGGATCAGCGGGTGGAAGTGCGGGGCAACGATGAGACCTCGCAGTTGCTGCTGGCCATGCGCAAGATGATCGACTCGAACTCGGTCATGGTCGGCGCGGCGTCGAGCATCGCGAACGGCGACATCAGCGTGAACGTCGCGCCGCGCTCCGATCGCGACACCCTCGGCATCGCGCTCTCGAAGATGATCGCGCGACTCGTCGAGATCATCGGGGAGACGCGCTCCGCCGCGTCGTCGCTCGCGACGGCCGCGGGACAGGTGTCGTCGACCGCGCAGGCCGTGTCCGCGGGTAACAGCCAGCAGGCCGCCGCGGTGCAGGAGACGACGGCGAGCCTCGAGCAGATGAACGCGTCGATCTCGCAGAACGCGGACAACAGCCGCCAGACCGAGTCGATGGCGTCGAAGGGCTCGCGCGATGCGGAGGAAAGCGGCAAGGCCGTGCGCGAGACCGTCGAGGCGATGAAGTCGATCGCACAGAAGATCTCGATCGTCGAAGAGATTGCGTATCAGACGAACCTCCTCGCGCTCAACGCCGCGATCGAAGCGGCGCGCGCGGGCGAGCACGGACGCGGATTCGCGGTCGTCGCGACCGAAGTGCGCAAGCTCGCGGAGCGCAGCCAGACGTCGTCGCGCGAGATCAGCGCGCTGGCCACGGACAGCGTCCGTGTCGCCGACCGCTCCGGCTCCCTCCTCGGCGAGCTCGTGCCGTCGATCCGCCGCACCGCGGAGCTCGTACAGGACGTCGCCGCCGCGTCGAACGAGCAGGCGGCCGGCGTCGCGCAGATCAATCAGTCGCTCGCGCAGGTCGATCAGGTCACGCAGCGCAACGCGTCGGCGGCCGAGGAGCTCGCGGCGACGGCGGAGGAGATGGCGGCGCAGGCCGAGGGGCTGCAGAACCTCGTCAGCTTCTTCCGCATCGGCAACGAGCGTCACGCGCCGGTCGTCGCGTCCGCGCCGCATGCACCGATCGGTGCGCGCATGCCGCAGCTCGCCGCGCGCAGCGCGCTCAACACGCGGTCCGACTTCCACTCGTTCTGAGTGACACCATGACTACGATCACGACGAAAGAGTTCCGGCTCTTTCAGGAGCTGGTGCGCCGCGAGGCAGGCATCGCGTTGTCCGACCAGAAGCGTGCGCTTCTGGTCGGACGGCTCGGGCCGCGCGTGCGCGCGCTCGCGTTGCCGTCGTTCGGCGCGTACTACGACCGCGTCCGCGACGACCACGAAGAGCTCGTGCGCATGCTCGACTCGATTTGCACGAACGAGACGCACTTCTTCCGCGAGCCGCGGCAGTTCGAGTTTCTCGAGAACGAGTGGTTGCCGTCGCTGCGACGAGCGGCCGAGGCGGGGGAGAGACGGCGGGAGACACGGATCTGGAGCGCGGGCTGTTCGACGGGCGAAGAGCCGTACTCGATCGCGATGTCGCTGCTCGCGCAGCTTGGCGACTGGAAGCACGAGATCGTTGCGACGGATTTGTCGACGAAGGTGCTGCAGCGCGCGAACGCGGGCATCTGGCCGCTCGAGCGTATTGCACAAGTTCCTGTGCACTACCGAAAAGCGTTTCTGCTGCGCGGACTCGGCTTGCAGGACGGACTCGCCGCGGCGCGCGACGAACTGCGTGCGCTCATCCGCTTCGGCCGGTTGAATCTGCATCACGAGACGTATCCGGTGGCCGGCCGCTTCGACGCGATCTTCTGCCGCAACGTGCTCATTTACTTCGACGCGCCGACGAAGACGCGCATCATCCACCGCCTTCTCGATCGTCTCGAGCCGCACGGTCTCCTGTTTCTCGGACACGCCGAGAGCCTCAATGGATTCGAGCGCGTGCAGAGCGTCGGACCGACGGTGTACGCGCTGAAGGAGTCGAAATGCACGTCCTCGTAGTCGACGACTCGGCCGTCGTGCGGCAGGCGTTCTCGATGATGTTGTCGTCGAGCTTCACGGTCGACACGGCGGCGGATCCGATCATCGCCGGACGCAAGATCGCGAAGCAGCGCCCCGACGTCGTCGTGCTCGATCTACAGATGCCGCGCATGGACGGCTTCTCGTTTCTGAAGCAGATCATGCGGCGCGATCCGCTGCCGGTCGTGATCTGCTCGAGCGCCGCCGCGCGCGGCAGCGACACGGCGATGCGCGCGCTCGAAGAAGGCGCGGTCGACGTGATCCTGAAGCCGGCCGCTGGCGTGCGCGACTTCATCGCCGAGCAGTCGGTGATGATCATCGACACGCTGCGCGCGGCGTCACAGGCGCGATTGCTGCGGCCGCGACATACGGCGGAAGTGGTGTTGCCGCTCGTCGCGCCCGTGCGGCGCATCGACACGCCGCGCATTGTCGCCATCGGCGCGTCGACCGGGGGCACCGAGGCGTTGCGCGCGATCATCGAGCGGCTGCCGGCGAATGCGCCGCCGATCGTCGTCGTGCAGCACATGCCCGAGGGGTTCACGAACGCGTTTGCGAAACGGCTGGATACGTTGTCGGCCGTCGAAGTCAAAGAAGCGGCGGACGGCGACGTGTTGCGCAGCGGCCGCGTGCTCATTGCTCCGGGAAGTCATCATCTGCTCATTCGCCGCGGAGGCGGCGAGTACTACGCGACGCTCAATCGCGGTCCGCTCGTCTCGCGGCATCGTCCCAGCGTCGACGTCCTGTTTCGCTCGATGGCGCAGACCGCCGCGGGCAACGGCATCGGCGTCATTCTCACGGGCATGGGCGATGACGGCGCGGCCGGACTCGCCGAGATGCGCAACGCCGGCGCGATGACGATCGCGCAGGACGAGGCCACGTCCGTCATCTTCGGCATGCCGAAGGAAGCCATCGCGCGCGGCGCGGTGCAATCCGTCCTTCCTCTTCCACACATCGGCTCCGCGCTCCTGTCGTGCGCGGGCATCAAGCAAGGAGTGCATCCGTGAAAAAGCTTTTCCTTCTCTTCTGCGCGATCGCGCCGGTCGCATTCGCCCAAACGGATTTGAAATTCGGCGGGACCATCTTCGCCGACTACTCGATCAACTCGACCGCGAACGCGTTCAACGTCACGCGCGCGTATCTCAACGTCACGGGCAACGTGAACAAGCGGATCGCGTTCCGCCTCACGCCGGACGTCACGCGCGAGAGCGGCAGCGGCACGTCGCTGAATGGCTCGCAGGTGCTTCGACTGAAGTACGCGTACGGGCAGCTCGCGCTCGACGAGTGGACGACGAAGGGCTCGTGGCTCCGCGCCGGCGTGCAGCAGACGCCGTTCCTCGACTTCGAGGAAGGCATCTATCGCTATCGCTTTCAGGGGACGATGTTCGCGGAGCGCGAAGGCTTCCTCACCTCGTCTGACGCCGGAGTCTCCGCGCGCTGGGTGCTGCCGAACGAGCGCGGCGACATCCACGCCGGCTACTACAACGGCGAAGGCTACTCGCATGCGGAGACGAATGACGAGAAGGCGCTGCAGGTCCGCGCGACGGTGAAGCCGTTCGTGAAGGGACTCTCCGCGACGCTGTTCGCGGTCGACGATCATTACGCCGCGGACGCGAAGCGCAATCGCGTGATCGCTCTCGTGACGTACGAGCACGCGCGCGGGAACGCGGGCGTCGAAGCGCTGCACGCAAACGATCGCGGCGTCTCGTCACACGGATGGTCCGCCTGGGCCACGCCGCGCCTCGGCAAAGGATGGGAGCTGCTCCTCCGCCACGACCAGATGACGAACCATCATCGCGACATCGCCGGCATCGCGTACTGGATGAACAAGAGCGCGATCCTCGCGGACTACGACCGCAAGGCGAACGACACGCGGTACGGAGTGAAAGTGCAGTTGGTGTTCTGATCGCGCGTGGCACAATCGCGCGCGATGAAACGATCCCTTCTCCTTCTCCTCGTCTGCCTCTTTTCGACATTCTCGTTGCACGCGGCGCGGCGCCGCGCCATCGGCGGCGCGGAGACGATCGTCGTCGGTGGGCTCTTCTCGCTCACCGGCGACGGCGCCACCCTCGGCCAAGCCAGCG
>DATELS010000430.1:0-2813 GCA_035276365.1 Thermoanaerobaculia bacterium | reverse complement strand
CGCCGTTGAAGGTGCAGGAACACGTCGCGCTCGCGGGAGGTGACACCCTCTACATCGCGGTGCGTCATCCGGCAGCACGTGGCGTCACGAACGCCTACTTCCGCGGCGTCGGTGAGTTGATCGCGCGGCAGCTTGAGGTTTGAGCCTCTTCAATCCACTTCGTGACTCAAGGGTCGTCCTCGATCGTCGACGTACCAATGAAGTAGAGCCCACCGGCCGCTTCCCGACACCTCGTTGTGGCCAAGGCCGTGGAACAGCACCTCGCCCACATCGCGCGGGTCAAAAGTCCGCGCCGCACGTGTCGCAGTGATCCAGTGGTGGCTTCATCATGGATACGCGACAAACGGCTCTTCGATCAGCTCGCGTCGTTCTTCGAGGATCCACTTCTTCGTCATCGCGGCGTGGTACCGGAGAATCATGTCGAGCGATTCCCGCAGCCCCTCTCGCGTCTCCTCCAGCGTGTCGCCCTGCGCGAGCGCGCCCGGCACCTCCGCGATGAACCCGCAGTACCCGCTCCTGTCGCCCGGCACAAAGATCGCGGTGAAGGGGGAGATCGTCGTATCGCGCATCGCGGTCACTCCGGCACCCCGTCCTCTTCGTCGTCGTACGGGAAGCTCGTGGCTGCGATGAGGCCGGGATAGTCGCACTCAAGATCCTTTGGAAGCAGCCGCCCGCCTTCTCCGCTCAGCAAGTCAGCGACCACGTCGTCCGTCTTCCATCCCAACATCCGCGCCATATAGCCCGCAACGATCCAGTCGCACTGCGGCACGCGGATCGTGACCTCTATCGTCCGCAGGAGCGGCGGGAGCACCCGATCCGCATCGGCGCCCAACGCCTCCTCGATCATCCGCAGCGGATGGCTCGTGAGCATCTCCAGTACGATCTCGCGCCACGCGACGCTCGGCCCGCGCTCGGCTTCGAACCGCTCCTCATCGAACCGTGTGCCGGGCATGTCGAAGAACGCGTCCGCCTCGTCTAGGGTGTACGTCCGCTTGGGTTCCAGAAAGAGCTTTCGTACGCGCTCGGTGAACGTCATTGCTCGTCCTCATTCGGCATCAGCGGCGCGAATCCGAAGTACCGCTCGTGGAGCAGCGCGAACGTCCGGTGGAGGAGGTCATGGTCTTCGGGCGTGAACTGGAAGAAGTCGCCCACAATCGCCGGGTGATCGCCGTCTCGGAACGTATCGGCGACGATGACCATGAAGAGCGCGCCGTACAACTCAGCGACGCTGATCGTCATCCGGACGCGCACGAGTGAGAGACGCGGGTCGAAGAGGAGTGTCGCGGCGTAGGTGATGCGCCGCATCCGCTCTTCAACTGGCTTGCGCTTCACCCGCGACCGCTTCAGCGCCGTTCGGATGTAGCGCTCGATCTCCTGCAGATCGTCCGTCACGCGCGCACAGCTCCCGCACGAAGTTCACCGCCGTGACGATCGCCCGCGCCTCCACGACCGAGACTGCACCGCCGGCGTGGTACTCGCGGCCATCTTCGCGAGCGGAGATGTTGCCGCTCGATCCGCCGACCTCGCCGCACTCCAGGTCGCCGCGGAACACCCCCATGAGCGGACGGAACTGCGCGATGCGCTTTCGGTACTCGTCGCGCGTCATGCGCCGAATCGTAGTCCCCCGAGGTCACGCGCCCGCCCTGCTCTCTACCGTGTAGACGCTGATCCGGCACTGCTCTCCACGATGTGCAGATCGCTCTCCCCGCTGTAGGACCGCAGCGAAGGTTGGCCGACCCGTGTACTTTTCCGCAGGGTTTTCCACGGCCGCTGCGGATTACGCCGCGCGGAACTGTTTGCACCCACATTTGTACGCCTCCTTGCAGTGCCCTTGGGGGTGTTGCTCATGCGCCTTCTTGCCGTGCCCGCAACGGCACATCGGCTCCGGCGTGAAGGCCGTGCACGCGCAGTCCATGCACGGCCCGTTCGGCTTCGCCGCGGTGTTCCAGTGCCGACGCCGGAGGTGGCCGCATGAACACATGAAGCTTGGGCGGTTGGCGAAGAACGCGTCCGTCATCGCGATCTCCGCACGGCGGCGATCGCCCGCTCGACGGGCTCTCGGTCCTTCGGGTCGTGCGACAGGCAATAGCGTTCCTTCGCCTCGCGTCTGCGGTACGCAAGCCGCGCGTTCGCCGCCCGCGGCACACGCACGCCTGCGAGGAAGGCGTCGACCTCCTCACCATGGAGCACCGGCCGCCGCGCGAGTTCCACGGCGAGCGCTTCCACGCGCCGCCACGTCTGCGGGAGTTCTATGAGGGTGCGTGCCCGCTCCTCGGCGTAGTCCGACCACTCGTCGATGAGCCGGAGATCGGTCTCCACTTGAAGCGCGGTCGCGAGGATGCCTTCGTAGTCGGTGCGCGGCACGAGCCCGCACGCGCCCTCGTAGTGAAAGCGCTTCTGCGCAACGATCCCGGCGTGGAGCACCACCATCTCCCGCTCGATCGCGAGGCGCAGCGCGTCCGACCCTGTCGGGAAGCGGCCGAGCCCCACGTCGCTGGCAAACGTCATCCGGCCCTCACGCACGCGCATATGCACGTGGACCGCGCCGATCCGAACGCCGAGCTCCCATGCGGCGACCGCGTGCCCCGCCTCGTGCACCAATACGTCCGCGAGCGTGACGCCCCGTTGGAGTCGCGCGATCGTCACCACTCCTCCTGCTGAGCCGCTTGGTAGCCGTCCATCCCGCGTAGCGCTTCCGTGAGCGTTGGTCGGCGCCAGACCAGCACCGCGTTCGACTCCACGCCGGGCGTCGGCGGCGTGCGCCATGCGGCACCGGATGGCACCACCGTGGCGTCGGTCGTCAAGTCCGCGAG
>DATELS010000429.1:0-13583 GCA_035276365.1 Thermoanaerobaculia bacterium | reverse complement strand
TCGCGCAGCGCGAGCGTGCGGTCGCCGACGTGCAACTCCGCGTACGGACCGTCCGCGGTGATGTAGTCGATGCGATCGACGGGGACGAAGCGCACCTGTCCGCGTCCCTCGACGCCGATGCGCTCGAGATAGCGCGGACCTTTTCCAATCGACGCCCGCGCGCGATCGAGCGCCTGCTCGAAGCGCTCGTCGTCGAACGGCTTCATCAGATAGTCGAGCGCGGCCACTTCGAACGCCTTCACCGCGTATTGATCGAACGCGGTCACGAAGATCGTCACCGGCATCGCCTCCGCGCCGATCGTCTCCATGACTTCGATGCCGGTCATGCCCGGCATCTGCACGTCGAGAAAGACGAGGTCCGGCTGCATCGCGCGAATCGCCTCCACCGCCTCGGGGCCATTCGACGCGATGCCGGCGATCGCGACGTCGTCCTGCTTCGCCAGCAGGTCTTCGATGCGCTGGCGCGCGAGCGGCTCGTCATCGACGATCAGCACGCGAATCGGGGATGACGATCCTGGCAAGCGCACCTCCTTCCGGATTCGCGGTCAGCTCGATGCGCGCGCGGTCTCCGTAGAGCTGCGCGAGCCGCGCCCGCGTGTTGCTCAGCCCCACGCCCGCCCGTTCGTCCGCGGCGACGCCCGGACCGTTGTCGCGCACCGTGAGGACGATCCCGTCGTCCTCGCGCGTTCCGCGAATCGCGATCTCGCCCGTGCCCTGCACGCGGCTCACGCCATGCTCGAGCGCGTTCTCGACGATCGGCTGCAGGATGAGATTCGGGACCTGCGCGTCGAGCACGGCGTCGTCGACATCGATCGTCGCGCGCAACCGTCCCTGAAAGCGGATCTCCATGATGTCGATGTAGCGCCGCAGGAAATCGAGCTCTTCGCGCAGCGGGATCTCGTTGCGCGCGCTGCTGTCGGTGGTGTGCCGCAACAGATCGCTGAGGCGCGCGATCATCTTGCGCACCCCGGATGGATCGCGTTCGACGAGCGCGGACATCGCGTGCAGGGTGTTGAAGAGGAAGTGCGGATTGAGCTGCATCCGCAGCGCGCTCAATCGCGCCTCGGCGAGCTGCGCCTGCAATCGCACCTGCTGCGACTCGCGCTCGCGGTCGCGCAGAAAGTATTCGCGCGCAAAACCGGTGGCGAGCACGGCGAAGTAGAAGATGAATTGATTGACGAAGCGGAAGCGCGCGATCTCGCGCAACGTGGAGACGTGCCGTCGCGGACGCGGCGCGACGATGATGAGCTCGCGCGCGCCGTCGATGACGAGGTAGACGATGATGGAGATGACGACGCCCGCCGCGATGAGCATGGGCACGCTGACCCAGAGTCGCGAGCGCTCGAGCGAGTAGCGGCCGCTGAGCTTGAAGATGAACGGGGTGAAGCCCGCCCAGATCCACGCTTCGACGAACGCGAGCACCACCGGTCCCGCGGGCGACATGACGCGAATGAATCCCGGCGCGTCGAGGAGACGGTTGACGGCGGACACGAGTGCGAGTCCCGTCCAGAAGGCGAAGATCAACAGGTGCTCGCGCGGCGTGAGCCGGGTGGTCATGCAAGGAAGAGTACATGCCGCGCCGCCGTGATTCGTGCCGTTCATGACACGCCGGTGCAGTTCGTTGCACGCGGGAAACAGAATGCGCCCGCCAAGCGTCTAGTGCGGCATAAGGAGACACGCACCATGAAGAACAAGTTGATCGCAGCAGTGGCCGTCCTGACGCTGGGCACGACGATCGCCGTCGCGGCGCCGCACGGCGGCAAGTTCCACGGCCGGGGTGGGGAGCGGGGCGAGCGCGGCGAGAAGATGTTCGAGAAGCTGAACCTCACCGACGCGCAGAAGGAGCAGGTCCGCGCCATCCGCAAGGAAACGCGCGAGCAGAACGCGGCGTTCTTCCAGCAGGCGCGCGAGACGCGCGAGCAGTTCCGCGCCGCGAAGGAAGCGAACGACACGGCGAAGCTCGATGCCCTCCGCAAGACGTCGGAGTCGCAGCGCGCGCAGATGAAGCAGATCCGCGACGCCGAACGCGCCCGCATCCTGAACGTGCTCACCCCCGACCAGCGCGCGCAGCTCGAGCAGTTCGAAGCACAGCGCGGCGAGCGCGGTCATCGCGACTGATCGCAAGCTGCTTCTGTTTGGTGAAGTGAAGGGCCGCGCGATTACGCGGCCCTTCATCTTTGCGGATCCTGCAGACGACCACGTCGACTTCGCGGCCACCTGCACACCGCTTCTGCGACGATCGCTATGACCGGAATAGACTTCATCGTGTGGACAATCCGCCAAGTCGTGCGCCGCGTCGCTTCGCGCATCTTTTCGGTCCTTACGGTGCCGGCCCCGAGTCGCTCGTTGTAGGTGAGGTCACAAGTCTCAAAAGCGACGACATGCACGGCATGAGGATACTTACGACGGCGCTCGTGCCGTTGAATCGCCTCGCGGCGGTCCAAAACGGCCCCGGAGCGCAAGGATGGCTCCGAAATCAATTCAGTGATCCGCCGCGTCAAACGGGACGCCGTCTCATCGACGGTTTCGATTTCGTAAGTCCGTCAGGGATGGTCTTCGAAGGACTCGTCGATAGCTGGACGAATCACAACACCATCGTGATGATGCCGCAGGTACGCCTCACAGCGACGTACGGCCTGCAGCCACGGATGATCGAGACCGGTCAGTCGATGCGCTGGGACGATCCCGAGCACATAACGTACGACGTGATCGTCGTCAGGCCGCGTTCGAAGTATTCCGTGCCGGATGAATACACGCGCGCAGAAGTCCTCTTGCGGAAAGATTATGCCGAAGACTACGCCGGTCAACGGCGCCGTGCCTTGGTCGCGGTTTACTACGAGCAACAATCTGTAGCCGCCGATCCGGAACTCGATGAGCTTCTCGCTGGCGAGGAGTATCAGCGCATTGACCTTCCTGGTGTGGGTATCGAGATCAAACGAGCTCCTTTCGACAAGGATTTTCCCCTCTTCATCGCAGCATGGGGTTGCCGCTTGATCTTGAAGCCGACTGCCAGACGTCCGGTCAGCAATGAACGGAAACCGAAGCTCCACTGGCCGGGATTCAGGACGGTCCGCTCGTCCAACGACTTCACTTTCGCAAACTCGCTAGACAAGGTCTACGTCCGCGACGCGGTGCTAACGCGCTTCGAGAATCGCCCTGAATTCGAAGTTGATCCCGAACTTGGAAGCGTGTCGTATGAGGGTAGATGGGCGCTGAGCTTTTCGCGGCGGATCGGCCGCGATTTCATCGCGTATGAAATCCGTAAGCTGTATGAGGGATGCCCGCGAGCCGTTATCGAACACGTTCACCGATTTGCCGTTGAGCCGACGGAGGCGACGCGAAGCGAAAGCGCTCGCAACGTCAACATCGGCAGCCGAGCAGCGCGATTCGTCGACGGCCTCAAATCGGTTTGTTCCGCCGTACTTGCTCTCGTGAACCGCGTCGGCATCGCTTTTTCGGACTCGGACATCGCGACCCGAACACCGAAAGACATCGAATATCACGGCTGGTGGACGTTGCCAGAGTTCTCCGCGCTCGGGCACGTGGCGCCTCTCGAGCTACCGCGTGCGACGTTTCTGCAGCGAAGCGCGACGCTCTACGCGTCTCTCGAGGTGCTGCGCGAGAAATCGCTGCGGCAGGTCGTCCGCGCGATCGGTGTCGACGAAAAGACGATTAGAGAACTTCGCAGTCTGAAACTTCTCGGTGTACTCGCGCAGCTTGCTTCGACCGCTGCCGACGCGGGTCTGTCATTGGAGCGGGACTCGGCTGAAGTCGTTAGCCGCTGTGATCGCACCAAACTGCTGCCAGAATTACGGCCACTCTTCGCGCTGAACGAACTGCGCCAGCTCGGGAGTCATCTCGCGGCCGGAGAGGAGGCAAAACTCCGACATGCTTTGGCTGCTTTCGATCTTGATCTTGCAACGATGACCGGCGGTTGGGGCAACGCTCTCGATCGAGTGTATGACCGCGTCGCCGACGCACTTCATTTTCTCGCCGGACTGATAAATGCGGAGAGCAACGTCTAAGCGCTCAACCCCGAATCGCTGCGGACCGCGCGCCCGTGCAATTCGTGACACGCACGTGCAACTCATTCTAAACACGAAACATAGCCCACCCGCCTCCCGTTCTCTTCACCATCATGAGAACGAAGAAGAAATCCCTGATCGTCATCGTATTGCTCGCCTTGATCGCGACCGCGGGCGTGCTCGTGCATCGCGCGGCGTTCGCGAAGGAGACCGAGGGGTATCGGTTCACGACGGTGGAACGGGGGAGCGTGAAAGCCACCGTCTCCGCCACCGGCACCATCGACGCCGTGCGCACGGTCAGCGTCGGCACGCAGGTGTCGGGACAGATCGCCGAGCTCTTCGTCGACTACAACGATCGCGTGAAGAAGGGACAGCTCCTCGCGCGCATCGACTCCAGTCTCGCGCGACAGGCCGTCGCCGACGCGCAGGCCAACCTCGAGAAGGCACAGGCGCAGGCGCTGCAGTCCTCGCGTGAGTTCCATCGCAATCGTGAGCTCGAAGACGCGGGACTCATCGCGCAGAGCGCGCTCGAGCAGACGCAGTCCGCGTCGCAAGTCGCCTCCGCCAGCGTGAAGTCCGCGCGTATCGCTCTCGAACGCGCGCAGCAGAACCTCGGCTACACCAACATCTATGCGCCGATCGACGGCGTCGTCGTCGCGCGCAACGTCGATGAAGGCCAGACCGTCGCCGCGAGCCTCTCCGCGCCCGAGCTCTTCAAGATCGCGAACGATCTCTCGCAGATGCAGATCCTCGCGCAAGTCGGCGAGAGCGACATCGCGCAGATTCACGAGGCGCTGCCGGTCGAGTTCACGGTGCAGGCGCTGCCGGGACAAACGTTCAAGGGAACGGTGAAGCAGGTGCGACTGCAGTCGGCGACGCAGGACAACGTCGTGAATTACACGGTCGTCGTCAGCGTCGACAACACGAGCGGCAAGCTGCTGCCGGGCATGACCGCGCGCGCGAGCTTCCTCACGAAGAGCGCGGATGACGTGCTGAAAGTCGCGAACTCCGCGCTGCGCTTCAAGCCGTCCGCGGAAGAGTTGGAAAAGCTGAAGGCGAATCGTACGCAGAAGAACGCGAACACGACGACGAACACAACGTCGATCTCGCCCGAGCGCCGCGCGCAATGGGCGGCGCGTCGCGCGAACGGCGGCGGCAACGGCAGCAGCACGTCCGGCACGCTCTATTACCTCGACGCGAACGGCAAGCTCGCCGCGATGCGCGTGCGCACCGGCATCACCGACGGCACGACGACCGAAGTGAGGGGGAGGGAGTTGAAGGAAGGGATGAAGATCATCGCGGGCACCAATGCCGCGACGCAGAACGCCAACGCGTCCGCGAGTCCGTTCCAGTCCGGCAATCAACAGCAGCAGGGGCGCCGCGCCCCGGGAGCCTTCTGATGAACGTGCTCCACACCGAGAAACTCGTGAAGACGTACGTCAGCGGCACGAATGAAGTGCACGCGCTGCGCGGCATCGACCTCGCGGTCGAGAAGGGCGAGTTCATCGCGATCATGGGCACCTCCGGCTCCGGCAAGTCCACGCTCATGAACCTCCTCGGCTGCCTCGACACGCCCACGTCCGGCTCGTACGCGATCGACGGCGTGAGCGTGGAAGGCCTCGACCGCAACCAGCTCGCGGACCTGCGCAATCAGAAGATCGGCTTCGTCTTTCAGGGCTTCAATCTTCTGCCCCGCACGAGCGCGATCGACAACGTCGAGCTGCCGATGCTGTACGACCGCCGTGAAGGCGCGGCGAAGCGCGACACGCGTGCGCTCGCGGCGAAGGCGCTGGAGCGCGTCGGACTCGGTGAGCGCATCGATCATCAACCGAGCGAGCTGTCGGGCGGACAGCAGCAGCGCGTCGCGATCGCGCGCGCGCTCGTCACCGAGCCCGCGCTGATCCTCGCCGACGAGCCGACGGGCAACCTCGACACGCGCACGTCGATCGAAGTCATGGCGCTCTTTCAGGAGCTGAACGAGCAGGGCATCACGATCGTGCTCGTCACGCACGAACCGGACATCGCGGTGTACGCGAAGCGCATCGTCGAAGTGCGCGACGGACGCATTCGCCGCGACGAGCCGGTCAAGAACCGGCGTTCGGCCGCATATGACCTCGACCACTTCGAGGAAAGGGAGGTCGCATGAAAACCAAGACGCTCGTGACGCTCGCGACGCAGAGCATCCGCAAGAACAAGATGCGCGCGGCGCTGACGATGCTCGGCATCATCATCGGCGTGGCGGCGGTGCTGGTGATGGTGGCGGTCGGCTACGGCGCGCGCACCCGCATTCGCCAGCAGATCAACAACCTCGGCACCAACATGATCGTGATCACGCCCGGCGCGGCGCAGCAGGGCGGCGTGAGCCAGGGTGCGCAGGCGTTCCCGAACCTGAGCCTCAAGGACGTCGACAAGATTCGCGCGGAGGCGCAGTCGGTGGTCGCGGTGTCGCCGGTGATCGTCAGCCGCGCGCCGGTGATCGGCGCGGCGGGCAACTGGCGCACGATGATCAACGGCGTCGACACGGACTATCAAACGATTCGCGACTGGCAGACGTCGTCGGGCGACTTCTTCTCCGCGGACGACGTCCGCGCGAACCGCAGAATCGCGGTCCTCGGCAACACGGTCGCGCAGAATCTTTTCCCGGGCGAGGATCCGGTCGGCGCGGAGATTCAAATCCGCAGCGCGATCTTCAAAGTGATCGGCGTGCTCGCGCCGAAGGGGCAGACCGCGAGCGGCAGCGACTCGGATGACGTCGTGCTCGTGCCGTACACGACCGCGTCGCAGACGCTGTCCGGACGCTCGTTCCTGCCGCAGATTCTTGCGAGCACGGCGAGCGAAGGTGAGGTGGGCGCGGCGCAGGAGGAGATCCGCACGATCCTGCGCGAGTCGCATCGCGTGCAGGAAGGCGCGGAGGATTTCACGGTGCGCAATCAGTCGGACCTCGCGTCGGCCGCGGAAGGCTCGACGAAGGTGATGACGCTGCTGCTCGCCGCGATCGCATCGATCTCGCTGCTCGTCGGCGGCATCGGCATCATGAACATCATGCTGGTGTCGGTGACGGAGCGAACGCGCGAGATCGGCATCCGCATGGCAATCGGCGCGCGCGGCTCGGACGTGCTGACGCAGTTCCTCGTCGAGAGCGTGGTGGTGGGCGTGCTGGGCGGACTGGTCGGACTCGCGGTCGGCTACACGGGCGCGAAGGTGCTCGGACATTTCACCGGTTGGGAGACGGTGATCTCGCCGGTGCTGATGCTGATCGCGGTCGGCTTCTCCGGCGCGGTGGGCGTGTTCTTCGGCTATTACCCGGCGCGCAAGGCGGCGGCACTCAATCCGATCGAGGCGCTGCGCTTCGAGTAGCGCGCCACGCGCCGATCATCTGTCCCGAAAGCGAGATCCTCGACGACGTCGTGATGTCGTCGAGGTCTTCGCGTCGGAAGAAGCGCGCCTCGATGAGCTCCGTCTCGTCGATGCGAATCGCGTCGGACTCGGTCTCGACTTCGAAGCCGATCATGAGCGACGCGGGCAGGGGCCACGGTTGCGAGCCGAAGTAGCGGATGGTTTTCGCGACGAGTCCCGCTTCTTCGAACAGCTCGCGCGCGACGGCCTCTTCGAGCGTCTCGCCCGGCTCGACGAAGCCTGCGAGCGTGGACCACATGTTGGCGATGCGTCCCTGATGCCGCGCGAGGAGTAGACGTCCCTCGTGCGTGGCGAGGATCATGACCGCGGGATCGAGTCGCGGAAAAACTTCGAGCTTGCAGTGCGGACACGCGCGGCTGTAGCCCGCGCCGCGCGACTCGAGCGCGCTGCCGCACGCGCCGCAGAAGCGCGTGCGCGCACTCCAGTTGAGCATGCCGAGGGCGTAGGAGAGGAGGGCGACGTCGTCGGGTGGGAGGAGAGCCGCGGCCGCGCGAAAGTCGAGCATGTGCTCGGTCTCGCCACGCGCGAGAAAGAGCGGCGCAGCATCCTCGCGGCCGAGGAAGACGTCACACTCCGTTACTTCGATGCGCGCGAGACGAGTGTTGTCGATCGCGAAGCGAGTTCCGTCCGTGACGATCGCGCGTGCGTTCGGCTCCGCGAGCAGCTCGGCGAGCGGCTTTGCGCGCTCGCCGCTGCAGCGGTCGAACGTCATGCGCGCAGGCTCACGCGCTCGCCGAACGTCGCCGCGACGCGCGCCATCATCGCCTCCGTCGCCGCGTTGATGGTCTCGCCGGTCAGCGCCTCTTCGGAGAGGTACTCGATCTCGAACGTGACCGCACGCGCGTCCGGCAACTCGAACAGATCGACGATGCGAATCTCGCGCAGGAACGCCGGCGCCGCCTCGACCATCGCGTCGCGCACCTGCGCCGCGGTGATGCCGGACGGAATCGCGTACGCGACATTGCGCACGACGGGCTGCCGCGCCGCCGGCTCGGTGTACACGCGCGGCAGCGGCGTCGCGAACAGCGCCTCAGTCTCGATCTCGAAGTACACGGGCCGCTGGCGCTTGATGTCGAAGCGTTGCAGGAGCGACGGATGCAACTCGCCGAAGATGCCCACGACGCGATCGCCGAGGCGAATGCCTGCGCAACGGCCGGGATGGAAGAAGCGCGCGAGGCGATGTCCGTCCGCCGCGCCGATCCGCAGATCGATGCGCAACTCGAGCCGCAACTGCTCGACGATTCCCTTCACGTAAATCGCATCCGCGGCGCGGCCTTTGTCACCCCAGAACGGTCCGCGATCGCGTCCATTCGCGAGCGCCCAGAGAATCGCGCGCTCGCTGAAGTCGGGGAGGTAGATCCGCGCCCACTCGTACATCTTCACATTTGCGTTCTTGACGTTCACGTTCGTCGCGAGCGCATCGAGCGCCTGCGCGACGGTGTTGTTGCGCAGGAGCGAGTAGTCCTTCTCGATCGAGTTCTGCGTCTCGACGTGCGCCCACAGCTCGTCGCCCTCGGTGAGGCCAAGGCGCTCGCGGGTTTTGCGGCCGTAGAAGCTGTCGGTGAAGATTTCGTAGAACCCTTCCGCGACGAGCACCTCGGACACGCGCGCGATGACATTCTCCGCATGCGAGGGGAGCGCGCCCATTTCAACGTGCGGCAGCGTGACGACCGTGTTGTTGTACCCCACCGACTTCACCAGCTCCTCGGCGATGTCGGCCTCGAAGTGCACGTCCCAGAGACGATGCGGCGGGACAGTGACCACGAACGGCTCGGGCTCCACCGCGAAGCCGTAGCGCGTGAGCCGATCGGCCATGTCGAGCGCGGAGAGCTCCGCGCCGATGAAGCGCCGCATCTTCGGCACGTCCACCGTGATCGTCCGCTGCGGATTCTTCCACTCACCCGCGGTGTATGCGTTCCCCACGCGATACCCGCAATGTTTCTCCAGCAAATACGCCACGCGCGCGGCACCCACGAGCGGCAGCGTCGGATCGCCGCCGCGCATGAATCGCGCGGCCGCATCCGTCGCCTGATTGAGCTGTCGCGACGCGATGCGGATCGCGACCGGATCGAAGCACGCGCTCTCGAGCAGAATGCGCGTCGTCTTCTCCGTGATCCCCGACTCCACGCAGCCGATCACGCCGGCGATGCCGAGGATCTTCGAGTCGTCGGCGATGACGAGCGTGCCCTCCGGAATCTCCACCGCCTCGGTCGTGAACAACATCCACGCCTTCTCGCCTTTGCGCGACAGGCGCACCGTGATGGGACCGTCGATCGTGTCCGCGTCGAACGCGTGCGTCGGCTGACCGAGGTCGAGGTTCGTCAGGTTCGAGGCATCGACGGGAGCGAGCGTCGGGTTCATGTCCGCCGCGAGCATCGGCGCGAGAAGCTCCGTGGGCAGCGGCTGTTTCGCATCGGGCGCGAAGAGCTCGGTGATCGTGTAGACGAGGCACAACGGCGACTCGATCTTCACGCGACTCGCGTCCGCCGGATGCGCGTTCAGTGCGCGCGCCTGCGGATAGCGCAGCGGCGCGCCCGTGCGTCCGCTGACTTCGCGGGCGATGCCTTCGTAGCAATAGTGATCGCCGCGATTCGCGAGCAGCTCGACGTTGAAGATCGTGCCCAGCGCGGTCGTGTCGACGGTCTTCACTTCGATGCCGACGTCGTCGAGCAACTCGCGCGACGCGCGCGCGCTCGCCGGCATGTCGACGTGCGTGCGCAGATGTTCGAGGAGGATCTTCATAGCCCGCCTCGATGAATCGCCCGATGGACGCGCAGGTCCTGTTCGTACAGCGGCTTGATCGCCTTGATGCCCGCGGCTTGTCCCGCGATGCGGCTGATGCCGAGGCCGAAGGCGATGCCGCTCAACTGGTTCGGGTCATAGCCGAATTCGAGGAACACCTTCGGATGCACCATGCCCGAGCCGAGGATCGTCACCCAACCGCCGCCGCCGCATGCGCGGCAGTTCTCGTCCTTCGCGAAGCAGACGGCGCATTGGATGTCCATGCCCACCGACGGCTCGGTGTACGGGTAGTACTTCGGCTTGAAGCGGAACACGTGATCGTGTCCGTACACCGACTTTGCGATCTCGAGCAGGATGCCTTTCAAGTCGCCGAACGTCAGTCCCTCTTCGATCCAGATGCCTTCGAACTGGTGGAACATCGCGAGGTGCGTCGCGTCGACCGCTTCGTTGCGATACGTGCGGCCGGGGGAGACGACTTTGATCGGCAGCGGCGGACGCGACTCGAGGACGCGCGCCTGCACGGTCGTCGTGTGCGAGCGCAGGAGGAGATTGTTCGGCAACCAGAACGTGTCCTGCATGTCGCGCGCGGGATGGTTCTCCGGGATGTTGAGCGCGTCGAAGTTGTAGTACGGCGTCTCGATCTCCGGCCCTTCCGCGAGCGTGAAGCCGAGGCGGCGCATGACGTCCATGCACTTCTCCTGGACTTCCGTGAGCGGATGCACCGCGCCGCGCTCCTGCGCGATGCCGGGCATGGTGAGGTCCTGCCACTCGCTCTCGATCTGCTTCGCGATCGCGGCGTCGGCGATGCGCGCCGCGGCTTCATCGAGCTCGCGCTCGAGCGTCTGCTGCGCGTCGTTGATCTCTTTCGCGAATCGCGGACGCTCTTCGGCCGACATCGAGCCGAGGGATTTGAGCGCGGTTTTGACGTAGCTCTTCTTGCCGAGGTAGCGCGTGCGGAGGTCCTGCAGCGCGTCGGGAGTCGTCGCGGCGGCGAGCTCGCCGCGGAATGTATGGAGAAGTTCTTCCGTGGTCATCGGTAAAGGCGGCGCATTGTACTTCTGACGCGGGTTACGCCGTCGGCTTCGCGGGCGCGGGGAGCGTCGCGAAGAAGTCCTGCCGGATGCGATCCATGTACTGCGGGATGAGCTCGCGAATGCGCTCGTGCGACTCGGACCGCAACACGAACCCGACATGGTTTTTCTTATCCACCCGCCACCACACCTCGGGATCGTTGTACGCCGACGTATCCGGCGTCTCCTGCTTGGCCAGCGAGACGAGCAGTCCGCCGTACATGCGATGCGTCGGCTGCGGCGGCTCGTACGGCCACTCGCCCTGCGCGATCTCGACCTTCGCCCACTCGGCCCAGAGGTTCACGCCCGTCGTTCCCTCGACGAGCTCCGCGATGTGCGCGCCGCCGACGCGCGCCGCCGTCTCCAGGAAGTAGAACTTGCCATCGACGTTGCTGCGGATGTACTCCGTGTGCGTCACGCCGCGGACGAGGTTCAGCTTCGTCACGAGCTCCTGATTCAGCGCGAGCAGCTCGTGCGTCGCGGGATCGTCGCGCGGAATCGTGAGCGTCGCGAAGATGCCGCCTTCATGCGTGACGTCGAAGAGCGGCTTCCAGTAGCAGTGCGCCTCCGCGAACACGACCTTGCCGTCCGAGACGACGGAGTCGACGTGGTAGATATCGCCCGGGATCATCTGCTCCAGGAGATAGTTCGACTGCAGATCGCCGAGCGTCTCGATGCGCTCCCACACCTGATCGGGATGCGTGCACTTCGTGATGCCGAGGGAGGAGGCTTCGCCGCGGGGCTTGAACATCCAGGGCGGCGGCACCTCGTTCATGAACTCGCGCAGCTTGTCGTGATTGAGCACGTGCACGAAGCGCGGGATCGGCAGCCCGGTGAACTGCGCGCGCGCGCGCATCGCCAGCTTGTCGCGGAAGTTGCGCGCCGTCGTCTCGCCCATCCCCGGGACGCGCAGATGCTCGCGCAGTCGCGCCACGAGCTCGACGTCGAAGTCATCGAGCGGTGCGAGCCGGTCGATCTTCCGCGAGCGGGCGAGGTAGCTGAGACCATTCATCACCGCCTGCACGTCGGTGAAGTTCGGCAGCGCGAAGACTTCGTCGATGTACTCCCGGCACCACGGCTCGTTCAGCTTCGACTCCACGGTCAGCAGAATGACCGTGCAGCCCTGCTCCTTGCACGTCTGAATGAAGCGGTTGCCTTTGAAGTAGCTCGAGATGCAGACGATGGTGATCGGCTTCGGCAGGCTCATCGCGCCCGCAAGGATACTTCAGGCTTTACGCCGCTTCGATCATCGTCTGCGCGACGAAGTTGTAGATGCGCGTCCAGGCGAGCTTGACGTCGAGGTTGAACGTCTCGCCCATGATGGTCTCGATGGTGTACAGCAGGCACGCCTCGACCGGCGCGTAATGCTCGACACGCACGCCGTACGACTTGTGCCGCCGCCCGAGGTCCTGCAGCACGGGCGTGAGCTCTTCGAGACGATCCAGTCCCTGCACCGCGGCCGAGATCATGTTCATCAGCATCGCGCCCTGCACGCGGATGTCGACGTGCGCGAACATCGCCTTCGTCTCGGGCGCGATCTGGAAGAGCTTCGAGTAGAAGATCTGCGCCGCCTCTTCGCGCCGCGCATTCACGGCTTCCCACGACGACTGGACGAGGAAGTGCGTGTCGGGCTTCGCGAAGTCGCTGATCTCGTAGAGCGTGTACTCGCGCTTGCCGATCATCTCGTGCGAGATGCTGCCCGTCGCGACATCGCCCTCGATCACATTCACGAGCTCCTCGGTCGCCAGGATCGCGGGCTCGCCGTCGCCATGCAGGTTCGCGATCGCCATCGCCAGTCCGCTCGCCTCGCCGACCGCAGTCAGTCGCGCGTGATCGGGGTGGCCGAGCTGGCCGACGATCATGCGGCCGTAGTGCAGGCCGATGTCGAGCGTGTACGTGACGTTGAAGTGCTCGCGCAGATAGAGGTTGAAGATTTCCATCCGCTTCTGCATACGCAGCGCGGCGCGGATGGCGTTCGTGCATTTCGTCCGCGCGTCTTCGCCGTTGACGCCGAACAGCGCGAGCATGCCGCCGCCGAGATACTTGTCGATATGGCCGCCGTTGGCGAGAACGGCTTCGCCGACCTGCAGATAGTAGCGATTGAGGATGTGCACGACGTCGTACGCGAGCGCGCGCTTGGTGAGCGTCCCGAACTCGCGAATGTTCACATGCACCACCGCCAGCGGCACCTCGGTTCCCGCGATCGGATTGGACTTCTGCGCGCGGGCGAGTCGCGCGTCGTCAGCGTCGAGGATGAGCCGGCGGGCGCGCACCGGACCGTGCGCCTTTGCCTGACACGCGAGACGAATGTCGTCGCTGAAGCCGAGTC
>DATELS010000428.1:0-2488 GCA_035276365.1 Thermoanaerobaculia bacterium | reverse complement strand
CCGCAACCAGAAGCAGATGTACGCGGACGAGTTTCAGGTCTCCGAACGCTCGGGCGTCGAAGTGCACATCGTCGGCAGCCTCGCCGGCGGCACCGGCAGCGGCACGTTTCTCGACGTGGCCTTCATGACCCGCGACGTGATCGGCGGCGACGAGCAGTCGAACTTCACCGCGGTGCTGCTCCTGCCCGGAATCTTCACGCGCATGAACGGCGTGGCGCTGGTGAAGCCGAACGCATACGGCGCGCTGAAAGAGATCGAGCATCTCTCGACGTCGCGCGGCACGTTCACCGTCGACTACGGCTTCCGCCGCGTCGACGTCACGCGTCCGCCGTTCGACGTCGTCTATCTCATCGACAGCGTGAACGAGCAGGGACGCGTCGTCACCGAACAGAACGACCTGCACGCGCTCATCGCGGACGGCATGTGCGTGCAGATCGGCTCACAACTCGGCACCGACGCGGCGAACGCGGTCGACAACATCAAGACGCAGATCGCGACGCAGCCGCGCGTGAAGGGACGCTCGCCGCAGTACTGCAGCTTCGGCGTGGCGTCGCTGACGATGCCCAGCTTCGACACGATGCTGTTCGAGGACGCGAAGCGGCTCGTGCACGACGACCTGTTGAACGGCGCCGTCGCGGACTCGGAGATCGAGGACGAGGTGCAGCGTTTCATCGACGCGAATCACCTGCGCGAGGACGACGCGGACCAGGTGATCGAGTCCCTCAGCGTGCGCGAAGGCGGCGGACAGCTTCGCATTCCGATGCCGCTCACGCAGCTCACGTTCGATGCGAAGGCGCTCACCGCGATCAAGAGTCTGCACACGGTGCATCGCTCCAAGGCCGAGCGCCAGATCGCCCAGGTCCTCGGCGCCAACTTCGATGTGCTGCGCGACCGCTCCGTTGCCGCGCTCACCGCGCTGTGGGAGTCGATGGTCAATCGCAGCAACGGCTTCACGCGCGCGGAACGTTTCTTCGAGAAGCTGCAGGCGAAGCTCGAGTGGTATCGCAACATGATGGACGGCGAGGCGAAGGAACAGCGCGCGCGGCTGAAAGGCGTGAACTTCAAGCCGGCCGAGGATCAGATCGGGGAGGCGGTGGGCGCGTTTCTGCGGCGCGAGGCGCGTGTCAAGACCGCGTGCGAGGTGTACGGCGGTCTCGTCGATCGCGAGACCGAGCTGTCGATCCGCGTCGCGCGACTCGAGAAAGCGGCCGAGCTCTACTCGACGCTGCACGCGCATACGCAGTCCATCCTCGACAGTTGCTATCGCATTCGCGAGAACCTCAACGCGGCGCGCAAGCAGTTCGAGCAGCAGTATCTCGACGCCGCGAATCCGCGCGGCGCGTCGCGACTCTTCGAGCAGACCACGGCGTTCGATCCCGGCGCGCAGCGGCCGCGCGTCACCGGCGACGACTTCGTGAAGTGGTACGCCGATCAGCATCGCGCCTCACTTTCGCAGTGGGCCGGACTGCGCGCGGCCGAGGTGCATGCGGACATTGAGCAGTTCGTGAAGAAGTGCTACGAGCCGCTGACGTCGCTGACGATGGACGACATCCTGCGCCGCTCGTCGCCGGAGACCGTGTCGCAGTTGCTGAAGCGCCTGGACAACCTCGCCGTGCCGCTGTGGCGCTACGACGTCGGGCGCATCCCCGTCGTCAATCAGACGCTCATCAACGAGTTCTACCACTACGGCGTCGCGGACGCGGACTCGACGGTGCTGAAGGAGTCGCGTTACGAGGCCGCGCTGCCGAAGGGCATGGCCAAGCCGTCGCTCGTTTCGACGCGCGATCCGAAACGCATCGTCCTCTTCAAGGTCAAAACCGGCCTGCCGCTCTTCGCGCTCGCGGAGATGGAGGACATGGAGCGCGCGTACTCCGATCCGAACAAGATGATCTCGAACCACGTGCATCGCGAGTGGCGCGAGCTGCCGAATCTCATTCCGCGCAGCGGCGACGGTGAGGCGCTGCGCTGGTTCGCGCTTGCGCAGGCGCCGGAGCCCTTCGCGATCATCCGCCGCGAAGGCGCGTGGTACTCGATGAAGTCGAAGAACGGACGGCGCGTCGACAACAACCTCGTGCGGCTCGCGCAGGGACGTGTGCCCGCGTTCGCGGCATTCGAGAAGAGCCGCGATCTCGTGCAGGAGGCTGCGGAGGCGATCGACGCGGTCGTGACGCGCGAGGGCGCCGTGCGCGCGGCGCAGATCCTGCGCGAGTACGCGGAGGCGCTGTCGAAGCAGATGGCGAACGCGGTCGAGCCGCAGGTGAAGGACCAGGTCGAGAACGAGATCGTCGCGATCGAGGATTACGTACGGCGCATGGAGACGCTCGCCTGATGCTCAAGCCGGTCACCATCCTCGCACTCGACGATGTCGCGGCGCCGCTCGCCGAGGCCGTGCAGCGGCGCGTCGCGGCCCATCACGGCGTCGATGACCTCGTGCAGGCACGCGCGGTCGCCGGCGCTGATCCGGAGGCAGTCATTCAGTCGATGCATG
>DATELS010000427.1:0-10683 GCA_035276365.1 Thermoanaerobaculia bacterium | reverse complement strand
CGAGGAAGGCGTGGTTCGCGAAGCGGGTGGGAGTGCGGTGGCCATCGATCGTCGCGCGCCAGCCGCTCCACGCGGGGAGTGACGCGACGAGCCAGCCGTCGTTCTCCATCGTGACGTCGATCGCGTAGCCGAGCTTCCGGTTGCGAACGATCGTCGTGCCCGGACCGTTCGGCGCGTTCGTCACGCCGTCGATCCATGCACGCGCGGCGAAGTCCGTCTCGTGCTCCATTTCCGCGAGCGCGTTTCCGCCGCGCACTTCGCGCGGGACGAACGCGCGCGGGAGGACGCGAAGATTCTCGATCAGCATCGAGCCCTTTTGCCGCGACACCTCGCGCCAGCCGGACGGCGGCGGATCGCGATCCCACGTGATCGCGTAGCGCACGTTGAGGAACGAGAGGAACGGGCGCGTGAGATCGTCGACGCGGTTGAACCACACCGGCTGATGGATGCACCAGAGCGAGTACGTCTCGCGGTAGCGGAGGAACGTCATGGCCTGATAGCCGCGCACATCTTCGAGTGCGTACAGCGCGCTCGTGCCGGGGATGAACGCGTTGCCGTGGCCGGTGATGCGGAACGGCTCATGAACGTCGCGCAGCGGCGCGAGCATCGGAATCGGCGGATACGCGATGCGTGCGTCGAACGTGCGATAGATGCCGCCGTCCGACACGACCCGCTGCAGGAGCACGATCGCGACGAGGAACTGCGGCTTGCGCAGCAACGCGACGGCGATCGCGAGTCCGGCGAGCTCCGCGAGCATCGTGTATTTGCCCCACACCGGAACGTACTTGGGATCGCGCAGCAGCGCGTTGCCGATCGCGAGCGCGACGAACATCAACGTCATCGTGACGAATGCCACGCGATCGCGTTCACGGCGAAACAGCTCCTCGACGCCGAGCGCCGCGAGCATGGCCAGCGCCATCGCGGCACCGAAGGAGAAGCGCTCGTTCAGCGTCTGATCGAACAGCGGCAGCTTCTGCAGCGCGCGCGCGAGCGGCGTCCATTCCGAATGCGCGAGCACGCCGAAGATCGCCATCGCGACAAAGAACCACTTCTCGCGCGAGCGCACGCGAATCGCCGCGTACACCGCGATCGCGAGCACGATGCTTCCGACCGCCGCCGTGTCGGGACGTGTCGGAAGAATAGGGAAGACGTCCGTTGCGAATCGTGTCAGCGCCTCCGCATTCGAGACGCCGCGCGGTGTGTGCGCGAACATCGTCGTGCGCGTGACGTGCTCCATCGTCTGCGGCGCCATCTCCAGAACCGGCAGGAGGTGCACGGCGCACAACAGCAACGCGACGATGCCCGCAAGCGCGAGCCGCGGCAGCGCGCGCCATTCGACGAACGTCAGCGCGAACGCGCCCGCGAGCGCGACCACGTGCAGCGCCGTCTCCGGATGTCCCGCGAGCAGCAGCATCGCGAATGCGGTCGTGAGCAACGCGAACGATCGTCGACGCACGCCGAGAAAGACCCACGGTGCGCAAGCCCACGCGAACGCGAGCGGCCAGAGGATGAACAGCGCCATCGCCGACGCGTACGTGAATCCCGCTGCCGCGACGAGCGCCGCCGCCTCGCGGCATCCGAGCTCGCGCGCGAGCAGAAAGGCGCCGAGGGCGGCGAGGAAGTGCGCGATCGCGGCGGTGAAGGTCATGCTCAGCGCCACTGGCAACAGACACGCGAGCAGCGTGAACGGCGAATACACCGCCGGCTGCGCGGACGGCGCGAGGATGTCGCCCGAGAGAATGAAGCGATTCCACAGCGGCCACTCGCCGTGCGCGAGCGACCAGCGCACCGCCGCGCGCCACGGAATCATCTGCGTCGAGACGTCGGAGAGAAATCCGTTGTGCGTCGTCGTGAGGCCGTACTGCTCCTTCATCCAGTTCAGCGGCACGGTGTCCCATGGATGATCGACGGGCGCGTACACGCGCGACGTGACCAGCGCGTAGCCCGTGAAGACGAACGGGATGAGAAAGAGAATCGCGCACGCGACGCGGGACGTGCCGCGCGCGAAGACCCGCAGCAGCACGAGCGCGGTGATGGAGTAGAGAATGAGGATCATCGCGCGTATTTGAAGATGGTGTAGAGAATCCACCATCCCGCCTTCACGACGCCCATCACCGTGCCGCTGATCTTCGACTTGCCGACTCTCTTCCGATAGGTCACCGGCACCTCGGCCACGCGCGCGCCGAGCTGCAGGGAACGCACTTGCATCTCCACCGTCCAGCCGTAGCGGCGATCGCGCATCGCGATGCGATCGAGCAGCTCGCGGCGAATCGCGCGGAAGGGTCCGAGGTCGGTGTAGCGATGGCGATAGATGAGGCGGATGAGGCGCGTGGCCAGCCAGTTGCCGAAGCGCTGTTGCGGCGTGAGCGCGCCCGGCTCGATGGTGCCGAGGGGGCGGGAGCCGATGACGAGGTCGGAGTCGCCGCGAAGGATCGGCGCGAGCAGGCGCTCGATCTCCGCGGGATCGTCCGAGCCGTCCGCGTCCATGAACACGACGAGGTCGACGTCGTTCGCCAGTCGTGAGAGCGCGCCCGCGCATGCCGCGCCGTAGCCGCGCTCGTCGACGCGCACCACCTTCGCGCCACGTGCGCGCGCGACCTCGCCCGTCGCGTCGCGGCTCCCGTTGTCGCCGACGATCACGTCGCGCACGAGCGCGCGATCGACGGCATCGAGCAGCGGTCCGATCGCGAGCTCTTCATCGAGCGCCGGAATGATCAACGCAACCGTCACCGCGCGATGGTACCCGTTGCGATACGATCCGACGCCGATGCGCCGCACCGCTCTCGCCGCCGCCTGGATCCTCGGAGCCACTCTGCCGCTCCTCGGCGCCGCCGTGCTGCTCTTCGGCTGCTGCGTCCTGCCGTTCCATCGCGTCGTGCACAAGGCGATGCCGATGTGCATGCAGGCAATCGAAGTGCTGCGCGGAAGCGCGTCGCACGATCACGACAAGCAGACGCCGGCGCAAGAGAAGCAGGAGCCGGTGAAGCGCATCGCGACGCGCGTGACGCGCACGATCCACGTCGCCGCTCCCTCGCCCGCTCCGCGTCGCATCGCGCCCATCGATCGCGTTGCGTATCGCAGCTTCATCGCGTTCGGCGCGATCCGCTGCGACCGCGACGTCGGACTGCATCTCCTCGACCGCACGCTCCTCGTCTGATCACGCCTCCACGCGCGCACGCTGCCCGTCCGCCCGCACGTCAGGAGACTCGTGATGAAGCCCCTCGCTGGATCGCTGTTGCTGTTGTTGTCCGCCACCACCGCCCTCGCCGACTCTACGCAGGACCTGCTCATGCGGCAGAGCTCCGGCACCGCGATGAACCCCGCGGCCGCGCCGTCGCACATGTTGATGACGCAGCGCGGCGACTGGATGCTCATGCTGCACGGACTCGCGTTCGTGACGCAGGTCGAGCAGTCCGGTCCGCGCGGCGCGGACAAGCTCTTCTCCACGAACTGGCTCATGGGGATGGCGTCGCGTCCCGCCGCGGGCGGTCAGCTCATGTTCCGCGGCATGCTCAGCCTCGAGCCGGTCACGGTCGGCGACAAGTACCCGGAGCTCTTCCAAACCGGCGAGACGATCGACGGACATCCGATCGTCGACGCGCAGCATCCACATGACTTTTTCATGGAGCTCGCGGTTGAGTACGCGCGTCCGCTGACCGCGACCACGATCGGCTACGTGTACGCCGCGCCGTTCGGCGATCCCGCGCTCGGTCCCGTCGCGTATCCGCATCGCGCGTCGGCATCGGAGCTTCCGCAGGCGACGCTCGGCCATCACCTGCAGGACTCGACGCACATCGCCGGCAGCGTCCTCACCCTCGGCGCGCAAAGCGGGCGATTCGGCTACGCGGTCAGCGGCTTTCACGGACAGGAGCCGGATGAGAATCGCTGGGACATCGACACGGGCGCAATCGACTCGTGGTCCGCGCGCGTGACGTTCGATCCGACGCCGAACTGGTCGGCGCAGATCTCGACCGGACATCTCACGAATCCCGAGCCGCACGAGGCGGGCGACGTGCAACGCACGACGGCGTCGGTGTCGTACAGCAGCGGGCGTTGGAACACGAGCGTGATTTTCGGACGCAGTCGCGTGAGCTCGTTACTCGCCGAGTCGGTGATGCAGTTCGGCAACGGCAATTACGTGACGGGACGCGCGGAGATCGTCGACAAGGACGAGCTCTTCGAACATGCACACGAGTCGCATCGCATCCGCGCGCTCACCCTCGGCTACACGCGCGACGTGCTGCAGACGCGCATGCTCACCGCGGGCGTCGGCGCGAACGCGACCGTGTACGCGATTCCGTCCGAGTTGCGCGACGAGTACGGCAAGCCGCACGCGTTCTCGTTTTTCGTCCGCCTGCGCGGCGGCGAAGCGCGTGCGCATTCTGGACATATGCACGAACACTGAACGCGACGCGATTCGGGCCTTCACGCGGAAGTCGTTGCGCGTCAATGCATTCGCTGCAAAAGACGCACGGCAGCGGATTTGCGAATTCGCGCCTTCCGTGTGGAGGTCCCCCAACATGTCCCAGACGCCGCTCGCGAACATCGTCTCGATCTTCGTCCGTGAAGCGAACCAGCGCATCGCCGTGATGACGCACGCGCTCGACGCGCTCGATGCCGACGCGTCGGACACGACCGCGCTGCAGGAGTTGATGCGGCGCTTCCACAGCTTCGCCGGCGTCGGCGGTCTCGACGGCTTCGAAGTCATCAACTCCCTCGGCGCGCGCGGCGAGAGCGACTGCCGCCGCGTGCTCGATGCCGGAAACACGCCGTCCGCGGAACAGTTGCGGAGATGGCGTTCCGTCGTCGACATCATGAAGGGCGAGGTGGAAGAAATGATGCGCGGCGTGGCGTCACTGCCGGAGCACAGCGCCGCCGTCCCTCCATCGAGACGCGTTTACGACGTGCTGCTGGTCGAGGACGATCCGGAAGTCCGTACTCTTCTCAGCGAGCGCCTGTTCGCCGAGGGATTCAACGTGAATGTGGCGGAGACGCGGACGGAGGCGATGGAGTGTCTGATGGTGCAGCGCCCGCACGCGCTCATCGTCGACATCAGTCTGCCGGACGGCTCCGGCTACGACGTCATCGAGCGTTTGCGCGCGGTGCAGGGACCGGAGAACGTCGCGGTCCTCATCATCAGCCGCCTCGGCGCGTTTCACGATCGCGTCGACGGCATCCGCTGCGGCGCGGACGGCTACTTCGCGAAGCCGCTCGACTACGACCGCGTCGTGCGGCGGCTGCGCGCGCTCGTGCAGAGTCGCGACGAGACGGTCGCGCGCATCTTATCGGTCGAAGACGATCCCGATCAGGCGGCGTATCTCCGCGCCGTGCTCGAGCACGCGGGCTACGACGTGCGCACGTGCAGCGATCCGCGCAATTTCGAGTCGGACATGACGAGCTTCGCGCCCGACCTCATCCTCATGGACATCCTGCTGCCCGGCGTGAGTGGCTACGAGCTTGCGCGGTACGCGCGGCAGATCGAGGAGTGCCAGACGACGCCGATTCTCTTTCTGTCGACCGAGGGGCAGTTGCATACGCGGATCCAGTCGATGAGATCGGGTGGGGATGATCACATCGTCAAGCCCGTCGCGCCGAACCTTTTGCTCGCCGCGGTCGAGACGCGCATCGATCGCGCGCGGCAGATCCGGCAGTTCCTCGATCGCGACAATCTCACGGGACTCCTCAATCGCAGCGCGTTTCTGCGGCGCGTGCAGTCGCACATTCGTCGCGGCGAAAGCGCGCCGGCGGCGCTGGTCATGCTCGACGTCGACTGCTTCAAGACGATCAACGACAGCCATGGACACGCGTTCGGCGACCACGTGCTGTCGCGGCTGGGGACGTTTCTGCGGACGCACGTGCGCGCGACGGACAGCGTGTGCCGCTACGGCGGCGAGGAGTTCACGATGCTCATCGACGACGTGACGGAGGAGGAGGCCATGCGGCTGCTGGACCGGCTGCGTGAAGAGTTCGCGTCGGTCGCGCACGTCACGCCGCTGGGGAAGACGATTTATGCGACGTTCAGCGCGGGCGTGACGTCGCTGCCGAAGCAGGTTTCGGCGATGCCGCGGAGCATCGAGGCGGCGGACGCGGCCATGTACCGGGCAAAGGCGGAAGGACGGAACCGCGTCTGCGGCGCAATGCCGCCTTTCCCGACGCGCATCAGCGCGTGAATCGCGTAGTCGGACCGTCCGGAATCCTGTAAAGTGTCTTCCGGTTCCTCCAACGAACCGAATCCTTCAAATCGATAACGGACTGATCCCGGCGTGGGCGTGTGTGCAGGGGCGATCGTTCGTCGTCCAGGAGCCTTTGCATGCTGCGTCGTCTTGCGTCGTCGTTGGTCGTGTTGCTTCTTGCGGTTACGGTGCATGGGGCGGCGTTTACGCCCGGAAACATTGTGGTGTACCGCGTCGGCAACGGCGCGGCCGCGCTGAGCAACGCGTCGACCGCCGTGTTCCTCGATGAGTACACGCCGGCAGGTGCGCTCGTGCAGTCGATCCCGCTGCCGACGGCGGACAGCGGCGCCAACCAGATCCTGACCGCGGCCGGAACGGCCACGAGCGAAGGTTTGCTCACTCGCTCGACCGACGGGCAGTATCTGATGTTGGCAGGCTACGACGCAGCACCCGGACTCGCGTCCGTCGCCGCAACGAGCACGACCGGCGTAACACCGGCCGGCTCGCCGATCGCTCGCGTCATTGGACGCGTCAGCGCGGCCGGTACGATCGATACGTCCACGTCGTTGACCGACTTTTCCACGACGAATCCCCGCGGAGCAGCCTCGCTCGACGGCGCAAACTTCTGGGCGACCGGCGGCGCGAGCGGTGTGCGCTATGGCACCATCGGTTCCGCGAGCACGACGCAGCTTTCGACCACGCCGACGAATCTTCGCGCCATCGCGATCTTCAGCAGTCAGCTTTACGTCACCTCCGCGTCGGGCACCTTCCAGGGTGTCGCGACCGTGGGCAGCGGAACGCCCACGACGAGCGGACAGACCACGACGCTTCTCAGCGGTTTTCCGACGGCGAGCGGGCCTCAGCCTTACCAATTCGTGTTCGCTGACTTGTCGGCGGGCGTCGCGGGCCTGGACACCGTGTACGTGGCGGATGACCGAGCGGTCGCCAGCGGCGGCGGTATTCAGAAGTGGAGCTTCAACGGCACGACCTGGTCGCTGACCGGGACCACGCAGCTCGCCTCAGCGCGAGGTCTCACCGGAACGATCGCCGGCACAACGGTCACGTTGTACGTCACGGACGGCGGAACGCTTCGCAAGGTCACCGACACCGCCGGATACAACGTCGCGAACAACGGTGCCCTCTCCACGATCGCGAGCGCACCGGCGAATACCGCGTTCCGCGGCGTCGCGTTCACTCCCACCGCCGCCGCCCCCGCCCCCACCGTCAACTCCATCGTCCGCGCGAGCGCGGAGAATCCGACCAACGATCCCTCCGTCGACTACACCGTCACGTTCAGCCAGTCCGTGACCGGCGTCGGCACGGATGACTTCACGCTCACCACCACGGGCGCGGTTGCGGGCGCGAATGTCTCCAACGTCACCCCCGTGAACGGCTCGACGTACACCGTCACTGTCGTCACCGGCAACGGCTCGGGCACGATCCGCCTCGACGTCACCGACAACGACACCATCAACACCGGCGGCGTTCCGCTCGGCGGCGCCGGCAACGGCAACGGCAACTTCACGACCGGCGAAGTCTTCACCATCGACAAGACCGGTCCGCTGGTCACGTCGATCGTGCGCGCGGGCGCGGAGAATCCGACCAACGACCCGAGCGTCAACTACACCGTCACCTTCAACGAGCCCGCGTCCAACGTCGACAACGGCGACTTCAGCACCTCCGTCACCGGCGGCATCACCGGCGACGGCGTGATCAACACGACCGGCAGCTCGACGTCGTACACCGTCACGGCCACCACCGGCAGCGGCGACGGCACGATCCGCGTCGACTTCAACGCGAACAGCGTCACCGACGCGCTGGGCAACGCCTCCGCGACGCCGTTCACCGGCGGCGAGTCGTACACCGTCGACAAGACCGGCCCCACCGTGCAGCAGCTCTCGCGCGCGGACGCGAATCCGACGAGCGCCTCCACCGTCAACTTCACCGTCAGCTTTGGCGAGGCGGTGACGGGACTCGACATCACCGACTTCAATCTCGTCACGACCGGCGTCAGCGGCGCGACGGTGAATCCGACGATCACCGGCAGCGGCCCGTACACGATCACGGTCAATACGGGCAGCGGCAGCGGCACGATCGGCCTCGACTTCGTCAGCAACGGCTCGGTCACCGACTCCCTCGGCAACTCGACGACGGCCGGCTTCACCGGCGAGGTCTACACGGTCGACAAGACCGCGCCCACCGTCGTCTCCGCGAATCGCGCCGGTCCGAGTCCGACGAATGCAGCGACCGTCAACTACAACGTCGTGTTCTCGCAGAGCGTCACCGGCGTCGACGACACCGACTTCGCGCTCACGACGACCGGCGGTATCTCCGGCGCGAGCATCAGCGGCGTCTCCGGCAGCGGCGACACGTACAGCGTCGCGGTCAACACCGGCAGCGGCAACGGCACGATCCGCCTCGATGTGCAAAACAACGGCAGCATCCAGAGCGCGACCGCGGTCGCGCTCGCGGGTCCGACATTCAACGGCGAGGTGTACGCGGTCGACAAGACCGCGCCCACCGTGCAGTCCGTGGTCCGCGCGGACGCGAACCCGACGAACGCGTCGAGCGTCGCCTTCACCGTCACGTTCAGCGAGAACGTGAGCGGCGTGTCCCCGAGCGACTTCACGCTGACGACGACCGGCGTCTCCGGCGCGTCCGTCACCGGTGTCACGCCTGTCGACGCCGCGACGTACACGGTCAACGTGAACACCGGCAGCGGCGACGGCACGATCCGCGCCGACGTCGTCACCGGCGGCACGATCATCGACGCCGCGGGCAACCTCTTCGCGACGCCGTTCAACGGCGGCGAGGTCTACACGATCGACAAGACCGTGCCCGCGGTCAGCTCGATCACGCGCGCGAGTGTGAATCCGACATCAGCATCGAGTGTCGACTTCACGGTCACGTTCACGGAGAACGTCTCCGGCGTCGACACCGGCGACTTCACGACGTTCACCACCGGCGCGATCAGCGGCACGTTCGTCAGCAACGTCGCGGGCGGCCCGTCGGTCTACACGGTCACCGTCAACACCGGCATCAACAGCGGCACGCTGCGTCTCGACTTCGTCGACAACGACACCGTGCTCGATCCCGCGGGCAACACGACCGCCGCCGGCTTCACGAGCGGCGAGGTCTACACCGTCAACGCGCCGACGCCTGCACCAGTAGGACTCTCCGGCGCGGTCAGCAGCGGCAAGGTCGCGCTGACGTGGAGCCCGGTCGGCGCCGCGACGTCGTACAACGTGAAGCGCGGCACGACGCCGGGCGGACCGTACACGACGATCAACTCGCCGGTCACGAACTCGTTCAACGACACGACGGTCACCAACGGCACGCGCTACTTCTACGTCGTCACCGCGGTCGGCGCCGCCGGCGAGAGCGCGAACTCGAACGAGACTCACGCGAAGCCCGATGTGGCCGAGGCGCTGGGGATCGTCATCAGTCAGGTCTATGGGGCGGGCGGCAACGCCGGCGCCACCTTGACGAACGACTTCATCGAAGTCTTCAACCGCGGCAACTCCGTCGTCGACCTCACCGGCTGGAGCGTGCAGTACTCGTCCGCCGGCGGCTCGACGTGGACGCCGACGAATCTGTCCGGCACGCTCGCTCCGGGACAACACTTCCTCGTGCAGGAAAGCGCGGGCGCAGGCGGCACGACGCCGCTGCCGACGCCCGACGCGAGCGGCGCGATCGCGATGAGCGGCACGTCCGGCAAGGTTGCACTCGTCGCATCGACCACCCCCCTCGGCGGCACGTGCCCGGGCAACGTCCTCGACTTCGTCGGCTACGGCAGCTCGAGCCAGACGTGCTTCGAAGGCGCCGGTCCGACGCCGAACCCGAGCGGCAACGCGAACTCGCAGCAGCGCGCGTCGAACGGCTGTGTCGACACGAACAACAATGCCACCGACTTTGCGAACGCGACTGCGAATCCGCGCAACCGCGTTGCGGCCGCGACTCCGTGCGCGATCAGCGCGATCGGCTCCGCCACTCCGTCCTCCGTCCCGTCGGGCGGCTCCGTGCTCCTGAAGGTCGAGCTCCCGCTGTCCGCGCTCGCGGGCATCGTCACCGCGAATCTCACGAGCATCGGCGGCGGCGCCGCGCAGCCGTTCTTCGATAACGGCACGAACGGCGACGTCACCGCGGGCGACAACATCTTCTCGTTCCAGACGACCGCCACCGGAACCGCGGGCGTGAAGTCGATCCCCGTCAGCGCGAACGCATCCGCGCAGAACACGAACACGTCGATCTTGCTCACGCTCACTCCGCCGCTCGAGTCGATCGCCACGATCAAGACCGATACGACTCCCGCCGACACCGTTCCGGATCGCCTCAACACCGCGGTCTTCGTGCGCGGCGTCGTGACGTCGATCGACTTCCGAGGCGGCACCGGCATCGAGTACTACATCCAGGATCCGACCGCCGGCATCGACGTCTTCTCCACGAGCGACGTCGGTCCCGCTCTCGCACTCGGCACCAACGTCGAAGTCTCGGGCACGCTCACGCAGTT
>DATELS010000426.1:0-9756 GCA_035276365.1 Thermoanaerobaculia bacterium | reverse complement strand
ACGACGTTGTTCTTCACAGATCACCCTCCTGATTGGTTTCCACTGGACGTTCGTCGCCGACGCGGTTGAACCGCACCTTCGCGTCGCCGATCTCGATCGTGTCTGCGTCGTACAGCTCGCCCATCGGCGTCTCGACGTCGTTGATGCGCAGCGAGCCGCTCTGCGCGGCGATCCACACTTTCTTGCGGCCGGCGGTACGGCGGACGAAGAGTCGCGCGTCGCTGCCGGCGAGGGCGTCGACTGGGAGGATCGCGCTGAGCGCGACTTCGTTGGCCTGCAGTTTGGGGAGGCCGATGAATGCGGCGTCGGGCGCGGCGCGCGGACGGAGGATTTCGAGCTCGCCTTCGAGACGGTTCTTCTTGCGCTGCTGGGCGATCGCGAGGATCGCGATGAGGATGAGGAGCGCGAGCGCGACGGCGGCTTTGATGAGGGTGGCGATGGGCGAAGGTGCTTGAATCGGCGCGATCGGCACTACTTTCACAGGCGCGACAGGCTTTGGCGGCCGCGCCGGCATCTTTTCGCGGATCCGCTGCGCGATGTTGCGAATGGCATCGGCGCTTGGAGCAGCGAGCACCTCGGCGTGTTTGACGTTCGCCGCGAACGCATCGAGTTGCGGCTCGTGCTCGCCCATCGACACGAAGAACACGAACGTGTCGCCCGCGCGGGCGACGTTCGCATCGATGCGAATGGGATTCTCGATGCCCTCGATATCTTCCTTACCGTCCGTGAAGAGCACGACCACTTGGCGGCGTGTCGCATCACGACTGACGCTGCGCAACTGTTCCGCGCGCTCGAGGCCCTTCGCGATCGCGGCGCCGAGGTGAGTGCGATTGCCGGTCGCATCGAGCTCGAACATCGCGCGACGCAGATCGCCCGTGCCGATTTCGCGCACGTCGCGATCGAACGCGTACAACGTCAGCGTGTCGTCGGGACCGGCCTCGCGCACGAACGAGTCGAGCGCGACCTTCACATCCGTCCAGATGTTTTTCGCGTTCTTGCCGATGCCCTTCATCGATTTCGACGTGTCGACGAGAAACACCCAATCCACCGGTCCAAGCTTCTGTTGCGCGGGCATGGCGGTGCCGAGGACGAGCAGTGCCAGCACGAAGGGAAGTCGTCGCATCGCGTCTCCTTGGGTGGTTCAAGGAGAGAAGACCCCGATGCGTGTCGCCGGTGGCGTTTCGCCGCGAAATACGCCACTCTTTTTGGCGAACAGGGTTTCCCCCTTCATGAACACGTCGAGAGCGCGCATCGCCGCCGGCCTGCTGTCACTGCTGGTCTCGACGGCAGTGTGTTGCTCGAAGCCGGAGACGCGTTCCGTCGCGCCGTTGTATTCCGAGGACTCCAACGCGACGCCGAAGTTCACGCGAGAGTTGGCCACCGGGTTGTTCGTCGGCGTGCGCGAGTTTCCCGGCGACAAGTCGCTCGACGTGCCGTATGCGTGCGACGACGCAGTCGATCTCGCGTATCGCTTCGCGCTCGATCAGCGCGTCGGGCTCATTCCGCCGAAGCGCGTCGTCATCGCGTTATCCGGTGTGCCGCAGAAGTTGGAGTCGAAACAGCGCCTGCGCAAATTGAAAGAGGCCGGCGCGAGCGTCGTGAGAAACGTGACGTCGGCGGACATCCTCGCGCTCCTTCAACAGCAAGCTGCGGCCGCGGACAAAGACGGACTGCTCGTCCTCTCCATCGCCTCCCACGGCTTCCAACAGCACGGCGACGCCTACATCCTCGGCTCCACCTCCACGTTCAACGCGCCGGAGACATCGGTGCGCGCGGTGACGTTGTACGACATCGCGGCCGAGGCGCGGAGGTCGCTCATCTTCATCGACGCGTGTCGCGATCGCATCCAGCCGGGCACGCGCAGCGGCGCATCCGATCCTGCCGCGGCGGCGCCGCACATCCGCCGCATGAATCGCGTGCAGGGACAGGTCATCTTCTACGCCGCGGCGCCGGGCGAGTACGCGTTCGACGACTACGTGAATCGCAACGGCGTCTTTACGAAGGCCGTGCTCGACGGCCTCGATTGCGAAGCCTCCGCGCCGCGCGGAACCGTCCTCGTCGAGACGCTGCACAGCTACGTCGATCACGCGGTACGGCGCTGGATCCACGACAACAAGCAGCGCGACGTCAATCCCGCGACGCAGATCAGCATGGAGGGCGAGACGCGAAACATGCCGCTCTGTGATTGCTGGCGCCCGGAAGGACCGAAGATCCGCGTCGCGACCGACGGCTCGATCCTCACCGCGTACGGCGAAAACACGCGTCCGCTGTGGCGCAAGGATTTTCACGAGCCGATCGTGCATGCCGAGGCGGCGGATCTCGATGCGGATGCGTGGTACGAGGTCGTGGTGGGATTGCGCGATCGCATCGAGGTGCTCGATCGCGACGGCAAACCGCGCTGGACGCTGCGCGACGACACGAGAACCCTGAGGCATTTCGCCGTCGACGATCTCTTCAGGAAACACACGAAGCAGATCGTCGCGCTGTGGTACGACGCGCGTCGCTCACGCATGACCGTGCTCGACGCGAATCGCAAAGAACTCTCGAGCTTCGTATCGGACGAGCCGCTGCTGCGCGTCGCGATTGGGCGTCCCACGAACATGCACGCGCCGAAGATCGTCATCGCGACGAAGAACAGTCTGATGCTCTTTCACGCGAAGAAGCACGAGCGCGGCGTGCCGCTGTGGCGGCAGATGCTGCGCTCCGCTGCGTCGGACGCGATCGAGAACGTGCAGATCGGCGACGGCAACGCCGACTCCCGCAGCGACATCGGCGTCTCCACCGCCCTCGGCACCACCTGGTTCGCGTTCGACGGAAAGATCCTGCGGCAGAACGCGAAGGAGACCTGGGAGCGCGTGCGCGCGAAGCGCAAGCGGAAGTGAACGTCAGCCGTCGAGCTCCATCGTCATCTCGAGCATCGTGTCGCGGAAACCCATGCGTCGAAAGAGGCGCTGCGCGCCGGCGTTCGGCGCGGCGGTCCAGAGGATGACGCGCGGCGCGCCGTGCTCGCGCAGCCATGCGATCGCGGCATCGAGGAGACGCGTGGCGACGCCGGACTGTCGCGACTCGTCGCGCACGGCGACGTCGTGGATGAATCCCGCGGGTCCGCGCAGCTCCTTCCACGACAGCGGCTCGAGCGCGGCGTAAACGTAGCCGACCACCTCACCGCCATCGTCCGCGACGAAGACGACCGCGTCGCGCGAGTCGAGCACGCTGCCGAGAAACGAGGCATAGCCGCGCGCGGCACCGCCGCCCGCCGTGAGAAAGCGCTGCGGGTCGAACGCGTGGTGCGTCTCCATCAGCATCGCGCCGAGCTTGCCGACGGCAGGAAGGTCGCGTTTCTCGGCGAGACGGATGTCGATCATCGAAGCGAATCATATGATCGCGGCCATGCAACTCGGCTTGAACGACAAAGTCGTGATTATCACCGGCGGCGCGGGCGGGATCGGACGCGCGACCGCGGACGCGTTCGCGCGCGAGGGAGCGCGGGTGGTGGTGTGGGATGTGACCTCGGAAACGAAGGTCGACGTCACGTCGCGCGAGTCCGTCGAAGCGGCGATCGCGGCGGTCATCGCGGAGCATGGCCGCATCGACGTCCTCGTGAACAACGCCGGCATCGTGCGCGATGCACAGCTCGTGAAGGTGAAGGACGGCGAGGTCGTGTCGACGATGGACGACGCCACGTTCGACGCCGTCATCGCCGTCAACCTCAAAGGCGTGTTTCTCTGCACGCGTGCGGTCGCGCCGCACATGATCCGGCAGAACGGCGGCGTGATTCTCAATGCGTCGTCGATCGTCGGGCTCTATGGCAACTTCGGGCAGACGAATTACGCGGCGACGAAGGCGGGCGTGATCAGCTTCACGCAGACGTGGGCGCGTGAGCTCGGGAAGTTCGGCATTCGCGTGAACGCGGTCGCGCCGGGATTCATCGGCACGGAGATGGTGAAGTCGATGCCGCAGAAGATCCTCGACTCGATGGCCGCGCGCACGCCGCTGCAGCGCATGGGCGAGCCGATCGACATCGCCAATGCGTACGTCTGGCTCGCGTCGGATGCGGCGCGCTTCATCAGCGGCGCAGTGTTGTCCGTCGACGGCGGTCTCGTTCTCGGCACGTGACATCCAAGCCGTCGCCTCGCGCGTAGATGCCACCGGAGGACGACGATGGCAACCGTGATGACGATGCATTGGCCCGAGGTGACGGAGGAGCAGTACCAGCGCGCGCGGCAGGAGATCAACTGGGAAGGCGACGTGCCGTCCGGCGCGAAGTTTCACGTGTCGTGGTTCGCCGACGACGGCTTCCACGTGCTCGACCTGTGGGACTCGCGCGAGCAGTTCGAGACGTTCGTGCGCGACCGGCTGACGCCGGGCGTGCAGAAGATCGGCATCCAGGGACAGCCGTCGGTGCAGTTCGCGCCGGCGCTTTCGGTGTTCGCGCCGAACGTGTGACGTCGCGATGACCGCGCGCGTCTGATGATGGATGAGAGGGTCGCGTGCGAAGCTGGACCGCGTGGCGGCTGTCGTGTTCCTAGCGTCGTGTGGGGCGGTGCTTGCGATCGCGTTCTGGCCGATGACGCGCGGTGCGTTCACGTCTGCTGAAGACGTCCGCGTGGCGGTTGTCGCCGACGCCGTCCGTGATGCTCGCGCATTGATCGCCGCACGAGATGCGGCGCCGGCACGATACGACACGATGATCGAGCCGGCGTCGCTCCCGACGTCGCTGCGCATCCCCAGTCTTCGATACGCGCAGGTCCACGCCGATCACATCGACCTTGTGCTCGCACGGAATCCCGACACCGCGGTAGGAGCGAGGATCTGGGCAGTGAAGCATCGCCCGCACCACGATCGACCGACGCGTTACGCGGACATTTATTTCTTCCGGTACACAAACGACGCCGCCGAATCGCCTGACAACATTCCGTGAGACCGGACGCGACGTGTCGCGAGCGCGCTCCGTATCACTGCGCGTGAAGCGATTCGCGATCCTCCTTCTCGCGCTGCTCGCGGCGTGTCGGAACTTCGAGTCTCCGACGGAGCCCGGGCGTGCGCTGAACGTCCGAACGAACGCGACGGATCGATACACGCTCGATCCGCCGTCCGTCGTGTTGAAACCGGGCCAGTCGGTCACGATCGCGGTGCACATCAACCCGGGCGTGTCGACGCTCGGCGTCGTCTTCGACTGCGACGGGCCGTGCAGCGCCGCGAAGATCGAGGGCTACATCCCGCAGTGGAGCAGCGACGGGACGATCACCATCACCGCACTGCAGGGCGGGCGCGAGCGCATTCGCGCGAACAGCCGCAACTTCGGGTCGCCGGATCACATTGAAGTGATCGGTGAGGTGCGCGTCGATCCGGATGCGGCGCGGCGGCGATCGGTGCGGCACTAAGGAACGCGTCGCGACGCCGCACCGAAAATCGCCAGCGTTCGCGGATCCTGCAGATACGCAACGACGCCGAGGTGATCGGCGCGCCAGGACGGGTGCAGCGGGATCTTGATCGACGTCGTCGTCGCGGACTGCGTCAATTGCCAGCGCACAATCGCGTCGTCCGTCAGCGCGCGGTTCGCGTTCTCGCCGGCCGACACTTTCGTCGTGATGCCGTTTTCGAAGAGCGTCACCACGAGATTTGCGGCACCGCGTGCGCGGAGATCAACATGCAGCTCGTTGCCGACGCGCGAGATGCGTTCGATCGAGACCACGCCGCGCTCGGGGAGAGCGCGTTGACGCGCGATCTCGTCGCGGATCGCGCGCTCCGCCGAGCCGACGAGCTGGGTCTGCCCGTTCACGATCGCCTGCGGCGTGTACACCTGCGGCGTTCGTAGCGCCTGCGCGTACGCGCGTTGCCGCTCCGACCAGCGCGGCGACGAGAACGGATCGCTCCAGCCGAGGTGGTTCCAGTAGTCGACGTGGTAGGCGAGCGGGATCACGTCTTCGTGCGCGAGGCGGCTCAGGAGGCGATCGGCGGGCGGACAGCTCGAGCAGCCCTGCGACGTGAACAGCTCCACGACCACCGTGCTCAGAAGAACCGCGAGCATCTTCATCGCGTCACGTTACAGCACTTCGCGCAACGCGCTCAGCAGCTCCCCGATCTCGAACGGCTTCGGCACGATCTTCCGCACTCCCGCCGCCACCACATTCGCGTGCACCTCGGGATCGACATAGCCCGTCATCGCGACCACCGGCATCTTCGGCGCGAGCTCGCGCAGTCCGCGCAGCAGATCCGTCGCCGACATGCGCGGCATGCCGAGGTCCATGACTACCGCGTCGGGGAGCGAGCGGGCGCACATCTCCAGCGCGTCCGCGCCGTTGTCGGCGGTCATCACGTCGTAGCCGTGCGCGCGCAGTTGCATGCTCAGCGACTCCAGCAGCACCGGCTCGTCCTCGATGAGCAGCAGCCGCTCCGTGCCTCCCGCCGCCATCGCCGCCGGCTTCACCGCGGGCGCGGGTGCGACCGACGCGCACGGTAGATACAGACGGAACGTCGTGCCGCGACCGACGCGCGAGTCCACGTCGATCAAGCCGCCGTGATTGTTCACCACACCGAACACGAGCGCGAGGCCGAGTCCCGTGCCCTTCCCCTTCTCCTTCGTCGTGAAGAACGGTTCGAAGATGCGCTTGCGGTGCTCGTCCTCGATCCCCGTGCCCGTGTCGGAGACCGAGATCATCACGTAATCCTCATCGCGCGCGTCGATGAACAGCTTGCGCATCTCCTCCGACGACTTCACGCGCGCATCGATCGTGAGCTCGCCGCCGGACGGCATTGCGTCGCGCGCGTTGACGCAGAGATTGAGCAGCGCCTGATGCACCTGCGCCGCGTCGGCTTGCACGAGCGGGAGATCGGGATCGAGGTCCAGCGTCACGCGAATCGTGCGCGGGAACGTCTCGCTGATCATCGAGCAGAGCTCCATGATCAATTGCGTGAGGTCGACCGGATCCGCCTTCACCTCCGCGCGACGCGCGAACGTCAGGATCTGTCGCGCGAGCGCGGCGCCGCGTTGCACGGCCTGCCGCACGGTGTTCGTCACGCGCGCGACGACCGCGGCATCGCCGACGCGACGTTCGAGCAGCGTGGTGTGCGTGAGGATGATGCTGAGGATGTTGTTGAAGTCGTGCGCGATCCCACCCGCGAGCGTGCCGAGGGCTTCCATGCGGGCGAGGTGACCGACGCGCTCCTCGAAGCGCCTCCGCTCCTCCGCGACCTGCTTCTGGACTGTCACGTCTTCATGTACCGCAATGAAGCCGCTGATCGAGCCGTCGTCGTTCTGCACCGGACTCGCGGAGCCGATGACTTCGACCAGCGTGCCGTCCTTGCGGCGGTTGCGATACTCGCTGCGCACGCTGCGTCCGGCGAGCAGCTCCGCCCAGAACGCGGCGTGCTGCTCGCGCGTCAGCTCGCCGCTGTTGAGAATGCGCGGCGTCTTGCCGATCGCCTCCTCGCGCGTGAATCCGTACACCGCCTCGAACGCGGGATTGACGTACGTGATCGTGCCGTCGCGATCCGTCGTGAAGACGACTTCGTCGAGTTGCTCGACCGCGCGCAGCAGGCGATGCGCCACCGCCTCCGCGGCGCGCAGCTCGGTCATCTCGATGCTGATGCCGCTCACGCCGACGACCGCGCCGGTCGAGTCGCGCATCGGACCCATGATCGCGCGGAAGGTGCGCACGGTGTTGCCGATCGGCGTCGTGTGCTCGAACGTGTGCAACCTGCCGGTCGATGCGACGAGGTCGTTCTGATCGGTCCAGACGCGCGCGAGGTCGGGCGGCACGCCGAGCTCCACCGCCGTCTTCCCGATGATCTGCTCCTCGGTGCGCCCGAAGAATCCGCACGCGGCGGTGTTGACCGCGGTGTAGCGGTTCTGGCGATCGACGCTGAAGATGAAGTGCGGGAACTGGTCGAGCAGCGCGCGATGCCTCGCCTCGGTCTCCCGCAGCACCGTCGCCGCGCGCTCCGCCTCGGCGTTGACGGCGCGGCGCGAGGTTGCGCGCACGACGACGATGACGATCGCGGCGAGCAGCGCCACGATCGCCACCAAAACGATGTTCGACACTGTTTTGATCGACCCTTCGGCCGATCATTATCTCAGGACATCCGGATCATGGCTCCTGATTCGGTGACACCAGAAAGTCACCGTCCTGAAAAATGATGTCAGCATCGAGTGACTCGGATAAGCGCGCCTCGGCCTCGAGATCGAGCAATCGCGAGCTCCATTCGAAGCGTTTGTCCGCGCCGGCGCTGACGATTCGATAGTGCTCGCCGTCGCAGATGAAAAAGAACGGCGTGCCCCACGCGTCGACTTTCGGAACGGCACGGATGTACGTCGGCGCGATCAGCGGCTCGAGTTGCTCGAACGGGACGTTGACCGGGTACTCATTCGTGTCCGTCGCGCGCGCCTCGACCGCGATGGCGATGCTGCGCATGTCGTTGAGCGTCGATTTCCACGGATGCTTTGCGAGGTCTTCCTTCTCCATCTCTTCGCGCGTGGCCTCGACGGCCTGCTCGATGTACGGCGAGCTCTGGATCGCGGCGCCGAGGCCGAGGTCGGGGATGAGGTCGACGAGCTTGCGGCCTTCCTTCGTGCGCACGAACGCGACGAGCGCCTGCAGCTCCTCGGTGCTGAATCGCTCCATGAAGAGCGGCGCATACACCTCGTCCGCGAGCTTGCCGTAATCGATGCGCAGGAAGAGACGCTCGCGAAACGCGCGGTACTCGTCGTTCTGGTCGGGGTCGCCGAACTGATACGCATCGGCGGTTCGCTGCATGAGCATCTTGATGTCGAGGACGTGCAGCAGCTCCGCGACGACTCTCCGCTTCACCACCGCATCCTCGGCATGCAGCGACACCGCGGAGAAGAGAGCGAGAACAAGAAGCGCGCGTCTCATGAAGAGTGAGACGCGGATGCGCGCGATTACGAAACCCGCTCGAAGATGGCGACGGGAAACGTCGCGAAGACTTCGCGCAGCGGCAGCGACTCACCTTCGACCACTTCGCCCGTGAAGACGTTGCGCCAGCTTCCGTTGACGTTTACCGCATGCTCCTGCCACGCGTCGCCGAGCGGCAGCGACGGCGCCTTCGTGACGCGCGTCGTGAGGCGCGGGACGACGATCAGCGCGTTCTCGCCTCGCTGGAACGCGAATGCACTCGGCGTCGTCGTCTCGATCGCGACGTACGGCGCATCCGCGAAGCGCGCGCGTGCGGCGAGGCTGCGCGACGTCACGAACAGCTTCACGCGGCCGTCGCGCCAGTTGCGCAGCAGCGTGGCGGGCGGCGGGAGGGCGCGCAATGACGACGCACGCTCCTCGTAATCCACGGGGCGCCGATTGTCGGGATCCACGAGGCTGAAGTCCCACAGCTCCGTGCCCTGATAAAAATCCGGCACGCCCGGACTGCAGGTCTTCACCACGACCTGCGCGAGCGCGTTGAGCATCCCGTGCACCGCGATGCGTTTGTGAAAGCGGCGGAAGCGCTCGAGGAACGGCCCGTGCGCGAGGATCGCGGTCCCGAATTCTTTCAGCGCGTTCTCGTACTCCTCGTTCGGCGCGAGCCAGCTCGAGTGCGTCTTCGCCTCGCGCGCGGCTTTCTCGAGGAACGACGTCAGGCGCTCCGCCTCGATCTCGCCCGCGCCGACCAGCGTCTGATAAATCAGCAGCTCCTCGTTCGCGTCCGGCGCGCCGTTCTGTTTCAGCGGCGCGTTGATGCGCGACCACCGCCGCACCTCCGCGTGCCACGCCTCCGGAATCTCGGACAGCACGTTGATCCGCG
>DATELS010000425.1:0-16389 GCA_035276365.1 Thermoanaerobaculia bacterium | reverse complement strand
ACCGTCGACGGCAGACGCACGTGACGCACGCGCTTGTCGAGGGCTTCGTACTCGGCGATGAGCGCGGGAGTCGCGTCCGTCGACGCATTGTCGGAGATCAGGATCTCGAGATCCTGAAAGTCCTGCATGAGCACGGAGTCGATCGCGCGGCGCATGAGCGACGCGCCGTTGTAGATCGGCATGCCGATCGTCACGGTCGGCGACGTCATGACTTGCGCGTCTCCCGATACCACGCGATCGTCTTCGCCAGTCCCTCATCCATCGACGTCGGCGCGCGGAAGCCGAAGAGTTGGTCGGCGCGGGAGACGTCGAGCATGCGGCGCGGTTGGCCGTTGGGCTTCGTCGCGTCCCAGACGATTTCGCCGCGGAAGTTCGTCTTCTGTGCGATGAGTGTGGCCAGGTCGCGGATCGTGATTTCTTCGCCGCGGCCGAGGTTCACGGGATCGGCTCCGTTGTACGACTCGGCGGCGCGGGCGATGCCGTCCGCGGCGTCCTCGACATAGAGGAACTCGCGCGTCGGCGAGCCATCGCCCCACATCGTCACCGTGCGATCGCCGCGCTCTTCCGCCTCGATGAACTTGCGGATCATCGCCGGGATCACGTGACTCGTCTCGAGATCGAAGTTGTCGCGCGGGCCGTACAGATTCACGGGCAGAAGGAAGACGCCGTTGAATCCGTACTCGTCGCGATACGCCTGCAGTTGCACGAGCAGCGCTTTCTTCGCGATTCCATACGGCGCATTCGTCTCTTCCGGATACCCGTTCCACAACTCGTCCTCGCGGAACGGCACCGGCGTGAACTTCGGGTACGCGCAGATGGTGCCGAGGCAGACGAACTTCGCGACGTTCGCGCGGCGCGCTTCTTCGATGAGGTGAATGCCCATCGCCGCGTTCTCGAAGAAGAAGCGACCGGGCGAGTTGCGATTCGCGCCGATGCCGCCGACGACTGCGGCGGCGTGAATGATGAGATCGGGCTTGTGCTGCGCGAGATACGTGCGCACTGCCGCAGCATCGAGCAGATCCAGCTCCGCCTTGCGCGGCGTGAGCATCTCGGCTGGCGACTCGCGCTCGATGCGCGCGCGCAGAAAGCCGCCGAGGAAGCCGTTGCCTCCCGTCAGAAAAACACGTTTATCGCGCCAGAAGTCGGTCATGAGTCGCGGCGGAACACGTACTCGTTGCATCCGAGTCCGCTCCCGCACGTCGTCACTTCACGCAGGCTGAAGCCGCGGTCGCGGAAGACGCGGAAGATGTCCTCCGGCCGCGCGACCTCGAACGGATAGCCGCCCAGCCAGTCGATCCAGTCGTGCAGCATCGACATCCCGCGCTCGCGTTTGTAGCGCGCGTAGCGCGCGACGGGATTGCGGAACCGGACGAGGTCCGCGGCGATGCCGCGCGCGAACCAGTACGGAATGAACGTCGAGAGCATCGCGGCGCGGCCGGCAATTCCGCGGTTGTACACGCGCTTCACCGCGTGCCACAGACGCGAGCGCGTGCCCTGATCGTTGTAAATGGCGATGAAGAGCAGTCCGCGACTCGCGACGAGTGCCGCCGCATTCGCGAGCGCCTCGCTCATCGCGCCGGTGTGATGCAACACGCCCCACGAGTAGACGACATCCCACGTGCCGAGGCGCGCGACGTAGTCGCGATCGAGAATGCTGCCGCGCTCGATCGTCCAATGCTCCGCCTCGCTGTTCCAGCGCCGTTTCATCTCGCGCGTGCAGGCGACGCTCTGCGCGTCGTAGTCGAACGAAAACACGCGCGCGGCGCCGAGGCGGAGCGCGGCGAGGGAGAAGAGTCCGCTGCCCGAGCCGATGTCGAGAAACGATTTTCCCGCGAGCGACTCGGTGCCGAGCATGCGCTGCAGCGAGCGCTCGGCTTCGCGCACGCGCTCTTCGTCCACGTGCTCGAGAAAGCGCAGCCAGTTGCGGCCGAACTCGAACCGATCACTCTTATCCAAACGCGCTTCGACGGTCATCGTGCCTGCAGATGTTTTTCTTCGCGCGCGAGCTCAACGTCGTGATCGACCATGAGGTCGACGAGCTCGGCGAACGTGGTCGCCGGCGTCCAGCCGAGCTTCGCGCGCGCCTTGCTCGCGTCGCCGAGAAGAAGGTCGACTTCGGTCGGACGCAGATAGCGCGGATCGATCTCGATCAGCGGACGTCCCGTCCCGCGCTCGAGGCCTTTCTCGTCCTGGCCGCTTCCCTGCCACTCGACATCGATTCCTGCGCGCGCGAATGCGCGCTCGCAGAACTCGCGCACCGTGTGCGTCTCGCCGGTCGCGACGACGAAGTCTTCCGCGTCGTCCTGCTGGAGCATGCGCCACATCGCGTCGACGTAATCCTTCGCGTAACCCCAGTCGCGACGCGCGTCGAGGTTGCCGAGGTAGAGGCGATCCTGCAGACGTTCGGCGATGCGTCCCGCGGCGCGCGTGATCTTGCGCGACACGAACGTCTCACCGCGCCGCGGCGACTCGTGATTGAAGAGGATGCCATTCACGGCGAAGAGGCCGTACGCCTCGCGGTAGTTCACGGTCAGCCAGTACGCGTACACCTTCGCCACGCCGTACGGACTGCGCGGATAGAACGGCGTGCGCTCGCTCTGTGGCACTTCGCGCGCGGCGCCGAACATCTCGGACGACGACGCCTGATAGATGCGCGGACGGATCTGCAGCTCGCGAATCGCCTCCAGCAGTCGCGCGGCGCCGAGGCCGGTGACGTCGCCCGTGTACTCGGGCGTGTCGAACGAGACTTTGACGTGACTCTGCGCGCCGAGGTTGTAAATCTCGTCGGGATCGACGAGGCGGAGAATGCGGTTGAGTGACGACGCGTCATTGAGATCGCCGTAGTGCAGGAAGAGGCGCCGGTCCTCTTCGTGCGGATCCTGATAGATCGCGTCGATGCGCTGCGTGTTGAAGGACGACGAGCGCCGCACGATGCCGTGCACGTCGTATCCCTTCGCGAGCAGAAGCTCCGCGAGATACGAGCCATCCTGGCCCGTGATTCCGGTGATCAGCGCTTTTTTGCGACTCATTACGCTCGAACGATTCGCGGACCGTCGACGTCGCGCACGACATTGCGCGTGTCGATCACCAGCCGCGCGTTCTTGTACAGCGCGGCGTCTTTGAACGCGGAGTGCGCCGTCGACACCAGCACCGCGTCGTACTTCCCAAACTCCTCGGCCGTACACGGCACCGACGCCAGTCCGAGGTCGTGCTTGCGCCCTTTGCGCGCGACGGGAACGAACGGATCGCAGTACGAAACCTTCGCGCCGCGTTCTTGCAGCAACTCGATCAACTCGAACGAGGGCGACTCGCGATCGTCATCGATGTCCGCCTTGTACGAGAGTCCGAGGACGAGCACGTTCGCGCCGACGATGCTCTTGCCGTCCTGATTCACTGCCTCCGCCACCTTCGCGACGACGTAGCGGGGCATCGACGTGTTCACTTCGCCCGCGAGCTCGATGAACTTCGCCCACACGCCGTACTCCGCCGCCTTCCACGTCAGATAGAAGGGATCGAGCGGAATGCAGTGGCCGCCGAGGCCGGGGCCGGGATAGAAGGGCATGAAGCCGAACGGCTTCGTCTTCGCCGCCTCGATCACTTCCCACACGTCGATGTCCATGCGGTCGAAGATCACCTTCATCTCGTTCACGAGGGCGATGTTCACGGCGCGGAAGATGTTCTCGAGCAGCTTCGACGACTCCGCGACTTCCGCGGACGACACGGGATGCACGTTGTCGATCGCGGAGCCGTACAGCGCCGCCGCGGCGCGCAGCGACGGCGCGTCGATGCCGCCGACGACTTTCGGGATGTTGCGCGTGTTGAACTTCTCGTTGCCCGGATCCTCGCGCTCGGGCGAGAACGCGAGGAAGTAGTCGGTGCCGCAACGAAAGTCCGCGGACTCGAAACGCGACAGCAATTCTTCGCGTGTGGTTCCGGGATACGTCGTCGACTCGAGGACGACGAGCTGGCCGCGGCGCAGATGCGTCGCGATCGTCTCCGCGGTGATGCGGATGTATTTGAGGTCGGGCTCGCGGTGCGTGCCGAGGGGCGTGGGGACGCAGACGATGATCGCGTCGCACTCGGCCATCGCCGAGAAGTCCGAGACCGCGCGCGCCTTGCCGCCGACGAACGCCTTCTTCACGCGCTCGGGACCGATGTGGCGGATGTACGAGTCGCCCGCGGTGAGGCGCTTCGCCTTTTCCGCGTCGACGTCGAAGCCGATCACCGGAAAGCCGGCTTCCTCGAAGATGAGGACGAGCGGCAGGCCGACGTAGCCGAGTCCCACGACGCCGACGACGGCCTCGCGCTTCTGGACCCGGTCGAGAAACTGTTCGAGCAAATCAGACATTCAGACTCCGTAGTACTCCCTGTACCACTGCACGAAACGCGAGATGCCGGTGCGCAGCGGCGTGTGCGGACGGAAGCCCACGCCGCGCTCGAGCTCGGAGACGTCGGCCATCGTGGAGACGACGTCGCCCGGCTGGATCGGCAGGAACTCCATGCGCGCTTTCTTCCCGAGCTCTTCCTCGAGCATGGCGATGCAGTCGAGGAGGAGCACCGGCTCGTTGTTGCCGATGTTGTAGACGCGGTACGGCGCGTAGCTCGTCGCGGGATCGGGATCGTCGCCGTTCCACTGCGCGTCGGGCTGCGCGGGATGATCGAGCGCGCGCACGACGCCTTCGACGATGTCGTCGACGTACGTGAAGTCGCGGATCATCTGCCCGTTGTTGAACACGGGAATCGCTTCGTTGGCGAGGATGCCGCGCGTGAACTTGAAGAGCGCCATGTCCGGCCGTCCCCACGGTCCGTACACGGTAAAGAAGCGCAATCCGGTCGTGCGGACGCCGAACAAGTGCGCATACGTATGCGCCATCAGCTCGTTGGCCTTCTTCGTCGCGGCGTAGAGCGAGACGGGATGGTCGACATTCTGATGCTCGGAGAACGGCTGCTTCGTGTTCGCTCCGTAGACGGAGCTCGTCGACGCGAAGACGAGATGCTCGACGTTGTTGTGCCGCGCGCCTTCGAGGATGTTGAGGAAGCCGGTGACGTTGCTGTCGGTGTACGCGTGCGGATTGATGAGCGAGTAGCGCACGCCCGCCTGGGCCGCGAGATGCACGACGCGCTCGGGCTTCTCGCGCGCGAACAGCGAGGCCATGCGATCGCGGTCGGCGATGTCGGCGCGCTCCAGGCGGAAGCCGCCGTGCTCACGCAGCCGCGCGACGCGCGCTTCCTTCAGCGAGACGTCGTAGTAGTCGTTGAGATTGTCGACGCCGAGAACTTCGTCGCCGCGCGCGAGGAGTCGATGCGCGGTGTGTGAGCCGATGAATCCGGCGGCGCCAGTGACGAGGACTTTCATACTTTTCGCTGCGTGCCCAGGCGGGCTCCGCCCCCTTCGGTGTACGAACCGACTGAAGACACCCTGGAGCTGGTCGCCGGCATGCGTTTCATTCGCTTGCGTGCGCCGCAATCTTTGCGGCGCGGCCCGAGGCGATGCGGGCCGTTATTTCGTCTCTTTGACCGCCTCCGACATCATCCTCACCTCGGCCGTCAGGCGCTCGATCTCCGCGGCGATGCTGTCGTACTCCGCGACCTTGCGGCGGAGAAAGGCATACGTCACGTCGATCTTTTCCTCGAGACCCTTGCGCGTGAGGATGTACGCGTACGCGGACTTGTTCCTGCTGTTCTTGAAGTTGCGCGCCTTGACGAGTCCCTTCTCCATCAGCGCATGCAGGCAGTAGTTCACCTTGCCGAGGCTGATGCCGAGCTCGGAGGCGAGCTCGCGCTGGCTGGCGTCGGGATGGTCGGCCAGATGCGTGAGAAGCCGGTAGCGGACTTCCTCGGTGAGAACGTGACTCATGATGCGTTCAACGGTTGAACGCATTAGATCATCGGAAACCGCTGACGTCTAGCCGCGCACCCTGCGGAGCACCTCGCGATCGAACTCGACCGACACGTTCTGTTTGAGAAGACTGATGCTCACGATCAGGCGATCGTGTCCCTTCCCGCGCACGACGATGCCGTTGTATCCCGCGAACGAGCCGCTCTCGATACGCACCGGCTGTCCCGGCAGGAGCTCGTGATACGTCTTGAGCGACGCGCCGGCGAGTTGCAACCGCCGCAACTGCGCGAGCTCGGCGTGCAGCTCATCCTGATTCGTCACGTCGATCAGGTTCGCGATCACGTTCGTGCGCCAGAGGATGTCGCGCTGCGCGGCGGTCGCGCGATGGAAGACGTATCCCGCGAAGAGCGGAAGATGCGAGACGAGCGTGCGTCCCTCGCGACGGCGCCGGCTCTCCGCGAGCGGGAGATAAAAGGGAACGCCGTTCTCCGCGAGCTGCCGCGCGAGCACTTTCTCCTGGCGGCTGCGCACGTGCGCGACGCCCCACGGCCGCTCCGCCGCCGGCACCTCGAAGATGTCCTCGGGCAGGATGTCGATCTCTTTGCGCAGCAGCGGCATCACGCACATTATTCAGGACGGCTCGTCTTGACGCGCAAGGAATGCGCTGCAATGCTGTCCGGGAAATCCAAGAGGTGAATGATCTGAATGTCCGATCCGCATCACGACCCCGCAGCAAGTGAACGCCTCGACCCGCCGGTTTCCATCAGCCATTTCGTGCGGGTGCTGCGCTCGTATCTTCCGATCATCACCCTCTCTCTCGCGGTCGTGATCGTCGGCTACATCATCGTCGCCCTGGCGGCGTACATCATGGCGCCGTCGCAGCACGTGACGACGCTGCCGTTCCGCCTGGAGTTCGAAGGCGCGGACCGCGGGACGTATCCCAACGGCACGAAGTTCTCGAGCGCGGAGATCACGACGACTCCGGTGCTCCTCAAAGCGTTCAACGAGAATCAACTCTCGCGCTTCGTCACGTTCAATGAGTTCGCGCGCTCGGTGTTCGTCCTCGAGGCGAACGGCGCGCAGGAAGCGCTCGCGCGCGACTACCAGTCGCGCCTCTCCGATCCGCGCCTGACGCCGGTCGACCGCGACCGCATCCAGCGCGAGTACGAGCTGAAGCTGGCCAGCCTGAGCAAGTCCGAGTTCGCGATCAACTACCTGCACACGGGCCGCGGCGAGGCCATTCCGGACGTGGTCGTGCGCAAGGCGCTGCATGACGTGCTGCGGAAGTGGTCGGAGTTCGTGTCGACGGAGCAGCACGTGCTGCAGTACCGCGTGGCCGTGCTGTCGCCGGACATCATGACGCCGACGCGCATCGAGGAGCACAACCCGATCATCTCCGCGGAGGTGCTGCGCGCGAAGATTCTCCGCGTCCAGCAGAACATCAACGAGCTCCGCGCCCTCCCCTCCTCGGAGCTCGTGCGCTCGAAGCCCGACGGGCTGTCGCTGAACGACATCTCCATCCGCTTTGATGACCTCGTGCGCTTCCGCCTCGAGCCGCTGATTCACGAGGTCGCGCGCGCGGGACTCGACGACCGCCCGTCGACGATTCAGTTTCTCGAGACGCAGCTCGCCTACGACGAGCGGCAGCTCGAGGCGCGTCGCAGCTTCGCGGACGCCGTGAAGAACGCGATGGTGATGTACACGAGCGGCCAGATCACGGAGAGGCAACAGGCGTCGGCGGCGCTGAACGAGATGACGCAGCGCGGCACGCCGCAAAAGTCGGAGACCGAGACGGTGATGCCGCAGATCAGCGACTCGTTCCTCGACAAGCTGATGCAGATCACGACGAGCTCCGCGGACCACGAGTACCGCCAGCGTCTCGCCGACGCGTATCGCGAGATCGCGGTCGGGATCGTGCCGATCGAGCAGTCGGTGTCGTACGACCGCTCGGTGCTCGAGCTCGTGCGGTCGGCCGGCGGCGGCGGCACGCTCCCGCGCGACGCGGCGGCGCAGCAGATCGCGACGACGCGCCAGGAAGCGCGGCAGCTCGTCACGAAGATCCGCGAGATGTACGACGTGCTGTCGACGAATCTCACGCCGTCGACGGAGCTGATGACGGTGACGGGCGCGCCGACGTCGCGCGTCGAGCGGACGATCAACATCCGCCAGCTCGGCCTCTACGGCATCCTCACGTGCTTCATCGCGCTGCCGCTGATCATCTTCGCGTGCCTCGTGCACAACCGCATCCGCGAGGAAGAAGCGACGGGCGACCTCGAGCCGCAGCCTACGGTGTGACGGCGCGCCGCGTCGTGCGGAACGCGATCGCGAGCAACGCGCCGAACAGAAAGCCGCCGACGTGCGCCCACCAGGCCACGCCGGCGACTTCGTACGTGCCGGACGCCGCGCGCAGCGCGAGGAAGCCGTTGAAGAACTGCATCCCCAGCCACACGGGCAGAAACAAAATCGCGGGAATCTCGGCCATCGCCCAATAGACGACGAGCGGGAAGAGCGTTACGATCCGCGCGTGCGGCCGCAGCACGAGAAACGCGCCGAGGAGTCCGGCGATGCTGCCCGAGGCGCCAATCGAAGGCGTGAGCGACGACGGGAAGAGGATCGTGTGCGTGAGGCTCCCGACCGCGCCGCACGCGATGTAGAAGAAGAAAAAGCGAACGTGCCCCATCACGTCTTCGATCGCGTCGCCGAAGACCCACAAGTAAATGAGGTTGCCGAAGAGGTGCACGAAGCCGCCGTGCAGAAACAGCGAGCTGACGAGCGTGATCGCGACTTCCCACGGCGCGTAATGAAACGCGGACGGATTGACGAGCCGCGCGGGGATGAAGCCGAAGGTCTGGATGATCCGCTCGGTCATCGGACCCATGAAAAGCTGTGCGACGAAGACGACGACGTTGGCCGCGACGAGCGCGCGATTGACGACCGGCGGCTTGTGGCGCTCGAGCGTGTGGCGGAGCGGAATCATCTCTACGCCAGCGCTTTTGCAATTTCGGAGACCACCTCCGCGATCTGCTCCTCTTTCAACTCGGGGAACACCGGAATCGCCAGCGTCTGCTCCGCCGCCGCCTCGGAATTCGGATAGCGATCGTCCGCGCCGGCGACGTTGCGGAAGCACTGCTGCTGCGGGAGCGTCAGCGGGTAGTAGACCTCGCAGCCGATGGACTTGCTGCGCAAGTGCTCGATGACGCGATCGCGCGTCTCGCGGCCCTCGGGGAACCGCACAATGTACTGGTTGTAAATGTGCCGCCGTCCCTCGAGCTCCTGGGGCAACACGATGCGTCCGACGAGTCCCGCGTCTTCGAAGTGACGGCGATAGATCTCCGCGTTGCGCCGCCGTCCCTCGTGCCACGACTCGAGCAGCGGGAGCTTGATGTGCAGCATCGCCGCCTGCAGCGCGTCGATGCGGAAGTTCCCGCCGACGTAGTGGTGAAAGTACTTCGGACGCATGCCGTGGACGCGGAAGTCGAGCAGCAGTTGCGCGAGCTCGGGATCGCCCGTCGTGATCGCGCCGGCATCGCCGAAGGCGCCGAGGTTCTTGGAAGGGAAGAAGGAGAAGCAGCCCATCTTTCCGATCGAGCCGATGCGTCGTCCTTTGTAGTCGCAGCCGACCGCCTGCGCCGCGTCTTCGACGACAGGGATGTTGCGCGTCGCGGCGACCGCGAGGATCTCGTCCATCGGCGCGGACTGACCGTAGAGATGCACGGGCATGATCGCCTTCGTGCGCGGCGTGAGCTTCGCGGCGATCTGATTCGGATCGATGTTGTAGTCGACGAGGTCGATGTCGACGAACACCGGCGCCGCGCCGAGTCGCGCGACGACGCCCGCGGTCGCGAAGAAGGAGTACGCGGGCACGATGACTTCGTCGCCCGGTCCGATGCCGAGGACCATCAGCGCCTCGAGGAGGGCATCGGTGCCGGACGACACGCCGATCGCGTGCGTCGTCTTGCAATACGCGGCGAAGTCGCGTTCGAAGTCCTCGACGCGTTTGCCGAGGATGAAGAGTTGCGAGTTGTAGATCTCCGCGGTCACGCGAAGCGCTTCCTCGCGGATGGCGGCGTACTGCAGTTTCAAATCGAGCAGCGGGATCGGCATGGCGCGCGAAATATACGTCATTGGACGTTCCGCGCGCGGCGCGCGTATCAGAGTCGTTGCTGATGACTAGGTGTCTAGTTATCAGCAACTTTTTTTATGCGCTATTAACAAAATTCAATATAGACGCTCGTTTTCATGCCTCCGTATCACTCGCCAACTTGAGCGTCGTGAATTCCAAAGGAGGCATCACCATGAAGTTCCGTAATCTCATCCCCGCGGCCGCGCTGTTCCTGCTGCCGCTCGCCGCCAATGCGGCGACCCTGATCGTCCCGGCAGCCGGCACGGGTCCCGGCGCGAACAACAGCCAGTGGCAGAGCGAGCTGACGCTGCACACCGCGGCGCCGCGCGCGGTCGCGTTCTCCCTCGAGTTTCACCAGGGCACGAGCGTCCTCGGCCCCGTCACCGTGACTCTCGAGCCGCGGCAGACGGTCTCGATCTCCGACGTCGTGCGCACGAAGTTCGGCGTGACCGGCGGTACGGGCGCGATCGTGATCAACGTCGCCGATCGTGACGCGAAGACGGTCGCCGTCACCTCGCGCACGTTCAACACGTCGCCGAGCGGCATCGAGTTCGGACAGGACATCCCCGCGTACAACGCGACGGCGGCGAACATCGCCGGCGACACGGCCGCGATCCCGGGACCGTCGGTCGCGCTCAATCGCTTCAACGCCGGCGTCTACGCGGTGACGGCGTCGAAGGTGAAGCTCGAAGTACTCCGCGCGGACGGCACGACCGCCGCGACGAAGGACGTCACGCTCGCCGCGGGCGAGCACGCGCAGTACAACGGCGCGATCGAGTTCATCGGCGCGGAGAAGAAGGCGAATGACACCGTGCACGCGACGGTGGTCGAAGGCAACGCGATCTTCTACGGCAGCATCGTGAACACGACGGAAGACCCGACGTTCGTCCCCGCGATGCGCACCCGCAACGACATCGTCATCAACTTCCTCGGCGTCGACCTCGATGAGAACGGCACGATCGACATCGCGGACGGCGACGGCGACGGCGTGCTCGATGCGCCGATCCTCGTGCTCGCGTCGAGCTTCCCCGAGACGCTGCGCGTGGTCGCGCAGGGCGAGTTCGGCGAGACCGTGACGTTCGAAGTCGTCTCCTCGCCCGCGCACATCGACCTGCTCGACGCGCGCGGCACGATGCGCGTGATCGCGTTCGGCGACGTGAAGGGCACGACCGGCGCGATCCGCGTCCGCGCAACGAGCGGCAACTCGTCCGCGGTGCTCACGATCCCGGCCGTCTTCAAATAGTCCACAAGTGGACCGCCGGCGCAAAGCCGGCGGTCCGCTTCACGCGAACGTGATTCGCGCGAACCGTCTCTTCCCCACCTTCAACACGTAGCTCTTCCCCGCCGCCGCGTCGATTGCGTGTTTCGTCGACTCCACCTTCACATCGTCGACGAGCACTCCGCCCTGTGCGATCAGGCGCTGCGCGTCTTTGTTGCTTTCCGCGAGTCCCGCGGCGGTGATGATGCGCGCGAGCAGTTGCGGCTCGGCGCTCGCGGGCAACGACTTCTCCTCGATCTCCGTTGGACGCTGACCGTCGCTGAAGATGCGCTTGAACTCCGCCTCCGCCGCCTCCGCGGCATCGGCGTTGTGGAAGTCGCGGATGATGTGCTTCGCCAGCTCCTTCTTCGCGTCCATCGGATGCTGCTGCTTGCGCTCCTCGATCTGCGCGAGCGTGAGGTCGGTGCAGAGCAGGTAGTACTTCCACATCAGCGCGTCGGAAATCGACATGATCTTCCCGAAGATCTGCGCGGGCGGCTCGTCGATGCCGATGTAGTTGCCGAGGGACTTCGACATCTTCTCGACGCCATCGAGACCCTCGAGGAGCGGCATCGTGATCACGACTTGCGGCTCCTGCTTGTACTCGCGCATGAGATCGCGCCCGACGAGCAGGTTGAAGAGCTGATCGGTGCCGCCCATCTCGACGTCGCAGTTCAACGCGACGGAGTCGTAGCCCTGCGCGAGCGGATAGAGCAACTCGTGAATGGCGATCGGCTGATGCGCGTCGAAGCGCTTGCGGAAGTCGTCGCGCTCGAGCACGCGCGCGAGCGTGTACTTCGCCGCGAGCTTGATCATGCCGTCCGATCCCAATGCGCCGAGCCACTCGGAGTTGAAACGGATCTCGGTCTTCTCCGGATCGAGAATCTTGTGGACCTGCCGCTTGTACGTCTCCGCGTTCTGCAGAATCTCTTCGCGCGTGAGCGCAGGACGCGTCGCCTTCTTGCCAGTCGGATCGCCGATCATGCCGGTGAAGTCGCCGATCAGAAAAATCACGCGATGGCCGAGCTGCTGGAAGTGCCGCATCTTCCGCATGACCACGGTGTGGCCGAGGTGGATGTCGGGAGCGGTGGGGTCGAAGCCGACCTTGATCGTGAGCGGTTTGCCGCGCTCGATCTTCGCCTTCAGGTCCGCGCGCTCGATAAGATCGACCGTCCCCTTCGCGAGGTAGGCCAGTTGTTCGTCGACTGTCATGGCCCGGGATTCTAGTGGGCGTCCAGCCATTGCTGAAACATGAGCAGGCGCCAGAGCAGACCTTCGTTACCGACTTCCCACAGCGCGCGCACGCTCGCGGGATCGAAGAAGCCTTCGCGGCGGATGCGCGACTCGCCGCTGAGACTCTCCGCCCACGCGCGCAGCGGGCCGTGCAACCAGCCATCGACCGGCAGTCCGAATCCTTCCTTGTCGCGCTCGACCATGTGCGCCGGCACGTAGCGCGCGAGCAATCGCCGCAGGATGCGCTTCCCCTGCCCGTCCGCGATCTTCATCGACATCGGCAGCGACCACGCGAGTTCGACGAGTCGATGGTCGAGCAGCGGCTCACGCGCCTCGAGACTCACGGCCATGCTCGCGCGATCGACTTTCGCGAGCAGATCGTCCGGCAGATAGCTGATCGCGTCGAGGAACATGATCAACTCGGTCGGCGTGTCGAAGGATGGCCACTCGTCGCGCGCGTTCAGCGCGCATGCGCGCGGCTCCGCGTCGAGGACTTGCAGCGTGTCCGGTCCGACTTCCTGTTCGAAGCTCGCGATCGGGTCGTCGAGCATGAGCGCGGAACCGAGTCCGCGCAGACGATCGCGCACGTTGCGGCGCGCGGAGAGGCGTCCCGCTGCGCGCAGCGCGGTGCCGACGGAGTGTCGCAGTCCGCGCGGCACGCGCGCGACGCGCTGCGCGAGACGCTCGCCGAGGAAGTAGCGGTGGTAGCCGCCGAAAAGCTCGTCGCCGCCGTCGCCGGAGAGCGCGACCGTCACGTGTTGCCGCGCGAGCTTCGACACGAGATACGTCGGGATCGCGGAGGAGTCGCCGAGCGGCTCGTCGTAGATCTCCGCCATGCGCGGTACGGTCGCCAGCACATCGCGCGTGTCGATGATCCATTCCGTGTGACGTGTTCCGAGATGCTTCGCGATCGCGGAGGCGAACGGCGTCTCGCTGGGCATGTCGCTCCAGCCGATCGTGAACGTCGACACGCTGCCGGCCTCGCGCATCATCATCGCGGCGACGAGCGGCGAGTCGATGCCGCCGGAGAGGAAGAGGCCGAGGGGAACGTCGGAGATGAGGCGCAGACGGACGGAGTCGGCGAGCAGCGACTCGAGCGCGTCGAGCGCTTCCTCCTCGGTGCCGCGGAACGGCTCCGCCGCCGCGCGTTGCGCGACGCGCGCCGCGTCCCAGTACACGTGCATGCGCGTCTTGCCGTTCGCGTCGATGGTGAGCATCGAGCCGGGCGGCAGCTTCTTCACGCCTTCGTAGATCGACCACGGCGCGGGGACGTAGCCGTAGCGCGCGTACAGCGCGAGCGCGCCGCGATCGATCGTTCCTTTGTCGAGCGCTTTGAGCTCGGAGGCGAATGCGAATTCGTTCGCACTCGCGCGGTAGTACAACGGCTTGACGCCGAGTCGGTCGCGGACGAGAGTCAACGTGCGCTGCTGACGATCCCACAGCGCGAACGCGAACATGCCGACGAAGCGTTCGACCGCGCGCTCCACTCCCCACTCCTCGATGCACGCGAGGATCACCTCAGTATCCGAGTGCCCGCGATACGTTTGCGCGCGCAACTCGTCACGCAGGCACACGTGGTTGAACACCTCGCCGTTGAAAACGATCACGTAGCGGCCGCTCGCCGACTCCATCGGCTGCGCGCCTGCTTCGGTCAGATCGATGATGGCGAGACGACGGAAGCCGAACGCGAGCCCGTTCTCGACGAAGACGCCGTCACCGTCCGGACCGCGATGCCGCAGCGCATTCGCCATGGCGACCGCGCGTTCGCGCAACGCGTCGTCCGCGGCGCCGTCGAAGGCCCACACTCCGGCGATCCCGCACATGCGCGGTCATTCTGCTACAAGCGGAGGGCCCCAGATGAGACTGAGATCGATCTCGACTTCTTCGAACGGCGCGACACGCACGGGCTCGCCATCGCCGTAATCGGCGACCAGAACCCACTGCCCCTCATGCTGGCGTCGCACCTCGAGCAAGTGCTCGAGCGGATCGAGAATCCACGCATAGGAGACTCCGTTGCGCGCGTAGATCGGCATCTTCCGCATGCGGTCGACGCGCTTGCTCGAGGGCGAGATCACTTCGCAGACCCAGTCGGGTGCGATCGAGAAGATGTGATCGCGCGGGATCTCGGGCATCCGCTCGCGACGCCATCCACCGAGATCCGGCACGAGAACATCGTGAGCGAAGTGCACTTCGGGTTCGTCCAGGATCCACCAGCCTCCCGGTCCTCCGCCTTTTCCGAACTGGAATGGAGGCATGAGCAACGCACCCAGCGACGAAGCGGCAACGGTGTGCGGTCCCGCCGGCCGCGGCGACGCGTACAAGTCGCCTTCGATGAGCTCCGCGACCATGTTTTCGGGCACGGCGACGAGGTCCTCGTACGTCGCGCGATCGCGTATTCGCGAGACCATGTCTCCATTATAGTTTCGCGCATGCTGCGACGCCTTCTCCCGCTTCTCGCGCTCCTCTCCCTTTCCGCGCGCGCCGCCGAGCGCGTGGACCTGCTCATCACCGGAGGAACGGTGCTGACGATGGCCGGGCCGAACGTCGAGCGCGGCTCGATCGCCATCCGCAACGGCGAGATCGTCGCCGTCGGACCTTCCTCGGACATCGACCGCAAGTACACCGCGAAGACCGTCATTCGCGCGGGCGGCATGGCCGTCGTCCCCGGCTTCGTCAACGCGCACACGCACGTCCCGATGACGCTCTTCCGCGGCATCGCCGACGATCGCGACCTCATGGACTGGCTGACGCACTTCATCTTTCCGGCCGAGGCCAAGAATGTCGATCGGGAGTTCGTGAAGTGGGGAACGCGGCTCGCGGCCGCGGAGATGATCCGCTCCGGCACGACGACGTTCGCCGACATGTACTACTACGAGTCCGACATCGCGCGCGAAACCAAAGCCGCCGGCCTCCGCGGCGTTCTCGGCGAAACGATGATCGACTTCCCCGCGCCCGACAACAAAACGTGGGACGCGATGGTCCAGTACATCCGCGACTACGCGAAGACGTGGAAAGGCGATCGCCTGATCACGCCCGCACTCGCGCCGCACGCGCCGTACACCGTTTCTGAAGAACATCTGCGACAGGTGCGGGCGCTGGCGACGGAGCTGGGACTGCCGATCCTCATCCACATCTCCGAGACGAAGAACGAGCTGCAGCAGGTCGCCGAGAAGCACAACAAGATGACTCCCGGTGCCTACCTCGACTCCATCGGCTTCCTCGGCGATGACGTCGTCGCCGCGCACGGCGTATGGCTCACGAGCGACGAGCTGCGCACGTTCGCCGCGAAGAAAACCGGCGTCGCGCATTGTCCCGAGTCGAACCAGATGCTCGCGTCGGGTGTCGCGCCGGTCGTCGACATGCTCAAGGCCGGGATGGAAGTCGGACTCGGCACCGACGGTCCCGCGGGCTCGAACAACAATCTCGACATGGTCGAGGAGCTGGCCAGCGCCGCGCGGTTGCAGAAGGTGACGAGTGGCGACCCGAAGGCGATCAACGCGCGCGAGCTGCTGCGCCTCGCCACCATCGGCGGCGCACAAGTCCTCGGCCTCGCCGACAAAATCGGGACGCTCGAACGCGGCAAGCGCGCGGACGTCGTCATCATCGATCTGCAGCAGGCGAAGGTGCAGCCGGTGTACTCCGTCGAATCGGCGATCGTCTACGCCGCGTCGGGGAACTCCGTCGTCACGACGATCGTCGACGGCAAGATCCTGATGCGCAAAGGCCAAGTGCTCACGGTCGATGAGGCCGCGGCGATCGCGAAGGCGAAGGAGTATCGCGAGAAAGTTCTGGCGAGTTTGCAGCAATGACGCGCGCGCTGCGCGTTGTCCCAGCACTGCTCGTCTTCCTCGCGTGCACGCCGCCACCGCGCGCGACGACCGCCGTCGCGCCGCCCGCGCCTCCACGACTCACCGCGACCGCGACCGCACAGCGCGT
>DATELS010000424.1:0-11815 GCA_035276365.1 Thermoanaerobaculia bacterium | reverse complement strand
GGCGTCTCGCCGCCCTTCCTCGGGGGCGGCGGCGCGGGACGCCGCCGCGCCAGCCGGCGAGGACGCCGGCGCTCCCTCTTCGAGTTTTGCAATCCGATCGTTGAGCACATCCATGCGCTCGAGCAGTTCCGTCATCGCGGTTTGCATCTCGCCGATGCGCGGATCGGGCGCGGGAGTCGGTGCCGGCGCGGGTTCGGAGGTGGGCGCAGTCGCGCAACCAACGACTCCGAGGAACACGGCGGCGACGACGAACTTCCTCATGCCTTCGAGTCTTTCGTCGCGGCGAGACGCTTCTTCGCGGGCTCGGCCCATTCGCTCTTCGGGAACTCGGTGACCACGCGCTCGAAGTAAAGGCGCGCCTCGCCGGCGCGTCCGAGGTGCGAGAGTGCGGTGCCGAGGTCATAGAAGGCCGCGGCGCGGTCGTTGTAGTTCGGGTACGTGTCGATGAGGAAGTTCAGGCGCTGCACCGCGGCGTTCCAACTGCCGCGATTGATGTAGAAGCGCGCCACGTTGTGCTCGTGCTTCGCGAGGCGATCGAGCGCATCTTGACGTCGCGCCGTCGCCTCGCCGCGCAGCTTGCTGTTCGGATACGTGCGCAGCATGTCGTTGAACTTCTCGACCGCTTCCTTCGTCTTCGCCTGATCGCGATCAGGCTTCTCCATCTGCCGGAACGAGCACATGGCGATGCGCAGCATCGCGTAGTCCGCCTGCTCGCTCGTCGGATAGCGGTTGATGAAGTCGCGGTACTTGTACTGCGCCTCGACGAGATTTACCGGATCGCCCTGCTCGTAATACGTGTCGGCGATGCGCAGCAGACTGCGGCGGCCGAGGGGATCGTTCGGGTAGGTCTCGTAGAGGTGCGTGAAGTACGTGCGCGCCTTCTGCCACTTGTGGTGATTGAAACTGTCTTCACCGCGCTGGTAGATCTGTTCCTTGTCGAGCTTCAACAGCTCTGGGTCGACGACGGGCCGGTACAGCTTCGGTCCGCGATGACAGGCCGCGAGCGCGATCAGCATCGCCGTCAGGATCGTGATGTGTCTGAGCTTCAAGCTTCCCCCTAAACCTTCTGAGCCGTAACAGCAGTGCGGATCGAGTCCATTGCAGCATCGCGGTCCGGCTGTCCGAAAACGGCCGAGCCCGCGACCAGAATCGACGCACCCGCCGCCACGACCACCGGCGCCGTCTTCGCGTCGATGCCGCCGTCGACCTCGATCTCCACACGGAGACCCCTCTCGCGAATGAGTCTGGAGATATGACGAATCTTCCCCACAACAGGTTCTATGAACTTTTGTCCGCCGAATCCGGGATTGACCGTCATGACCAGAACGTAGTCGCAAAACTCGATCGCCGTCGACAGCGACTCCGCGCTCGTCGCGGGATTGATGGCGATGCCCGCCTTAGCGCCGCCGTCGCGAATCAGTTGCAGCGCGCGCTGCAGATGCGCCTCCGCCTCGATGTGAATCGAGATCATGTCCGCGCCCGCGTCGAGAAAGCTCGGGATGTACTTCTGCGGCTCGCTGATCATGAGATGACAATCGAACGGCAGCTTCGTACGCGAGCGCAGCGCCTTCACGATCGCGGGTCCGATCGTGAGGTTCGGCACGAAGTGGCCGTCCATCACGTCGAGATGGAGCAGGTCCGCGTTCGCGACCGTCGCCAGTTCGTCGGCGAGGCGCGCGAAGTCGGCGGAGAGGAGTGATGGGGCGATCTTGATCATTGCGGAACCGCGGGCGGCGTCGCCGCGAGCACGTTCGTTTCTTCCTGCTTCGACACGACCACGGAAATGGGGTCCCGCGTGCTGACCGGAGCGCCGCGCAGGGGGTACTGGCGGATGATTATGCCATCCGCGATTCCGGGATACGTCTCGAACTTCACCGTCGCGACATTCAATCCGCGCGACTCGAGCGCGGGACGCACTTCATCGAGACGCCTGTCGATGAGATCGGGCATCACGTACTGCGCGGGCGGCGGCGGCGTGGACACGAGCAGCGCGATGCCGCTCTGCGGCGCGACGACGGTCGACTTCGGAGGATCGGCCGCGAGCACGCCCTTCGCCGGCGTGCCGATGTACGCGATCTCCGCGAGCCGCAGGTTCTGCTGCCCGAGTCGCAGCAGACTCGTGCCCGGCGTCTCGCCCGCGAGATCGGGCACGCGCAAGACGAGCGGTCCCGCGCTCAGCTCGACGCGGATGCGGCTGCCGCGCTTGATGAAGCTCGTCGCGCCGGGCGTGCGGTTCTGCCACACGATGTTGCCGACGGGTACTTTGTCGGAGTTGCGGCGATGCGTGGAGTCGACGTCGAGCTCGACGCCGAGGTCGGAGGTGACGGCGCGCGCGTCGGCGATCGAACGTCCGATGAGATTCGGCGTCGGCAGCGAGCGTCCTTTGACGAAGAACGTGAACCAGAAATACGTGCTCGTGCCGAAGATGATGACCAGCAGCGCGCCGAAGAGGAGGTTGTCGAGACAGCCCCTCCTCATCGCGTTTCGGCGCGCTCCTGTTCCCGCTGGCGCTCGGCGCGGTATTCCTTGTCGTCGTATTTGCGATCGCGCTCTTTGACGACGAACAGCGGGATGAGCGTCTCTTTCCAGACGTCTTCCACGCGCTCGACGAAGACGAACTTCAAGTTCTCCTTCGTCTCCTCCGGCACCTCGGCCAAGTCTTTGCGGTTGCCTTCGGGCAGGAGCACGGTCTTGATGTTCGCGCGATGCGCGGCCATGACTTTTTCTTTGATGCCGCCGACGGAAAGCACTTTGCCGCGCAGCGTGATCTCGCCGGTCATCGCCACGTCGTGACGCACGGGTCGCTCCCCCATCACCGACGCGATGCACGTCGCGATCGCGACGCCGGCGGACGGACCGTCCTTCGGAATCGACCCGGCGGGGAAGTGGATGTGGATGTCGTGGTCGCTGAACTTCTTCTCTTCGATGTCGAGCTCGTGCGCCTTCGAGCGCACGTACGAGTACGCGGCCTGCACGGACTCGCGCATGACGTCGCCGAGCTGGCCGGTGACGGTCGTCCGGCCGTTGCCCGGCATGCGCGTGGCCTCGATGAACATGATCTCGCCGCCGACCGACGTCCATGCGAGTCCGGTCGTGACGCCGATCTCCGGATGCCGCTCCGCGAACTCGTGCTCGAACTTCGGGAGTCCGAGGTACGACTCGAGATCGCTCTGCTTCACTTCGTACTGTTCCGCCGTCGCGTCCTCTTCGCCGCTCGCGACTTTGCGCGCGATCTTGCGCATCACGGTCGCCAGATTCCGCTCCAGATTGCGCACGCCCGCCTCGGCCGTGTAGTCGCGGATCATTGTCATCAGCGCGGCTTCATCGAACTGCACCTGCTCGGCGCCGAGTCCGTGATTCTCGAGCAGCTCGGGGATGAGGTGCTTCGTCGCGATGGCCAGCTTCTCGTTCTCCGTGTAGCCGGAGAGGCGGATCACTTCCATGCGATCGCGCAGCGGGCCCGGGATGTTGTCGAGGATGTTCGCCGTGCAGATGAAGAGCGTGTGCGAAAGGTCGAACGGGATCTCGAGGTAGCGATCGACGAAGGCGTGATTCTGTTTCGGATCGAGCACTTCGAGCAGCGCCGACGCGGGATCGCCGCGGAAGTCTTTCCCGATCTTGTCGATCTCGTCGATCATGATGAGCGGGTTGTTCACGCCCACCTGGATGTAGCTCGTCACGAGCTTGCCCGGCATCGCGCCGATGTAGGTCTTGCGATGCCCGCGAATCTCCGACTCGTCGGTGACGCCGCCCACGGCCATGCGCACGAACTTGCGTCCGAGCGCGTCCGCGATCGCGGAGCCGAGGGAGGTCTTGCCGACGCCGGGGGGTCCGGTGAAGCAGAGGATCGGTCCCTTGAGATCGCCCTTGAGTTTGAGCACGGCGAGGAACTCGAGGATGCGCTCCTTCACTTTCTCCAAACCGTGATGGCGCGCGTCGAGAACTTCTTCGGCCTTTTTCAGATCGAGCTGATCGTCGGTGTGCGCGGTCCAGGGCACCTGCAGAATCGTGTCGAGATGACCCTTGATGACGGCGTAATCGGACGATGACGGCGAGAGCTGTCCCATCCTCGACAGCTCGCGACGCAACTGCTGCTTGTGATCCTCGCCGAGAGGCAGCGCCTCGATGCGGTCGCGATACGTGTCGGCTTCGCGCTCCGAGGCGTTGGTCTCGCCGAGCTCGTCCTGGATGACGCGGAGCTGCTCGCGCAGATAGCTCTCGCGCTCGCGACGATCGATCGAGGATTGAATGCTGCGCTGCAACTCGCGGTCGACGGTCGCGCGTCCGAGGTCGCGCTGGATCCATTCGACGAGGAGCTCGATGCGCTCGATGGGGTTCACCGTCTCGAGCAGGAGCTGCTTCTCTTCGAGTGGGAAGTTCACGAACGAGGAGAGAAGATCGGCGAACGTGTCCGCGCCTTCCGCGACGTTCATGCGGAGGATGTTCAGCAGCTCGCTCGAGTACTTCGAGTCGCTCTCGACCAGCTTCTCGAACAGGGACATGGCCTTGTTCATGAGCTGATCGGTCTTGACGGTCTTGGGAATCGGCCGCGGGGCGACCTCGCGCAGCTTGGCTTCGAAGTAAGGCTCGTTCTGCAGCATCTGCACGAGCTCGACGCGCTGCCGTCCCTGCAGGAAGAGCTGGTAGCGATCGGAGGAGAGCGGCAGCCGCTGCACGATCGCCGCGAGCACTCCGATCTGCGACAAGTCCTCGGGGCGCGGGTTTTCTTTGTCGCCCGTCTTCTGGCAGAACGCGGCGATGAGATTCTGATCGTCGGGGAGGCTCTTCAGAAGCCGCACGTTGCGGTCGATGCCGACCTGCAGCGAGAGCACGCCGCCCGGAAAGAGCACGGACGAGACGAGCGGGATGATCGGGAGATGCGTGGGAACGTCGAGGTCGACCCAGTCCTGCGACTGGTTGTTCGGGCCGCCCTTGCCTTTCGGAGAAGTCGCCATTTGCCTTCGCCCGCGCATTGTAATCGCGCGAGATACGAAACAAACGTCACGGTGAAACGAATTGCGCGGCGCGGTCACTACTCGGTGAGAGGTGGCCGTCATGCGGTTGCGAGTCGGGCTCAGCGTTCTCTTGTCGATCGTCGTGTCGACTGGCGTTTTCGCGCAGGTCGCGGCGTGCACGGGCGAGCTCGGCGATCCGTGCAATCAGATCTGCAACGGCGGATTCGAACGCGGCGTGCCGGACAACACGTCGATCGGCTTCGATGGCTTCGCGAAGTGTCCGGCGATGGCCGACCAATGGTGCCGCACGAACAACACGCCCGATCTCTTCGTGCGCAACTCGCCGAATCCGACGAACGGGATTCCGAACAATTTCGCGTCGGTCGGGTGTCCGGTGAATACCTGGGACTATCCGGCATTCGGGAACAACCGCTATGCGGGGTTCCTCTCGCGCGGACTGGACGGATGGGAGGGGTTGTACACGCCGCTCTCCTCCCCTCTCGTCGCGGGCGAAAAGTACACGCTGTCGTTCCACACGATGGTGACGCAGCACGGCGCGAACGTCACACCGACGACGCTGCGACTGGGGTTCACGACCAGCGTGCCGAAGGCGAATTCGCCGCTGAACACGGTGCTCGACTTCGCACTCACGCCGCAAACGGTGATGTTGTGCGACGGCACGAATCACTGGACGACGATCCAGTTCTCCTTCATCGCGCCGTCGACTCCCGGGCTGCGCTACTTCGTCATCGAGCCGACGCTGACGTCGGTGAGCGGTCGCGATGACTACTATTTCGTCGACGACTTCCGGCTCGTCGCTTCGAACCCGGTGACGATCGTGACGAAGGTCGACAAGCCACAGCCGAACGTCGGCGACGTCGTGACGTTCTCGGTCGCCGCGTGCAATCAGGGCGCGACGAACGAGACGAACGTCGTCCTCGACGCGACGCTGCCGCCGGGCTTGACGCTGCAGTCGGGCGGCAACTTCAATTTTCCCAAGCACACGGTCGCGGTGATCCCGGCGCCGTTCTGCGTGAACTTCACGTACAAGGCGCTCGTGACATCCGCCGCGGCTGCGGGCGTGCCTGTGCAGAGCTGCGTGACGGTGACCGCGGGCTCGGTGATGTGTCCCGCGTCCTCGAGCGCATGCGCGACAGTGACGCCGAAAGCCGCGGGGAGCATCGCCGGATCGAAGTTCAACGACGATGACGGCAACGGTGTTTGGGACACGCCGTTCGAACAAGGTCTCGCCGGCTGGACGATCGAACTGCGCGACAGCAACGATGTGGTTCTCACGACCACGCTCACGGATGCGAGCGGGCACTACCAGTTCAACGGACTCGCGGCCGGCACGTACAAGATCGCCGAAGCGCAGCAGACGGATTGGGTGCAGACGTCCGGACTCGCAAACGTCGTCTCATTGAAGGCAGGCGAAACGCGCACGAACGTCGACTTCGGCAATCAGCACGTGCCGCACTGCGTCTTCCCGCCGCCGGCGATGCGCGCGTGGTGGCCGTTCGATGAGCTGGCAGGACCGGTGGCGCACGACATCGCGGGCGGCATCGCGACGAACGGCGCTCACGTCGCCAGTCCCGCGATCGTCGCGGGGCGCGTGAGCCGCGCGCTTTCGTTCGACGGCGTCACGCAACACATCGTTGTCCTCCCCACCTCCGACCTCGACCTCGGCGCCTCCGACTTGACGATCGACGCGTGGGTGAAGACGAAGCAGAGCGGACGCGCGCCGATCGTCGACAAGCGCTCGAACGAGCGCATCGGCTACGCGCTCTTCCTCGACGACGGACGACTGGGCATCGAGCTCGGCGATCGCATGGGGCACACGCCGGTCACGCCTCCGCCCTGCTCGATCAGCAACTTCCTGACGCCATGCACGGAGTACGTCGCGCCCGCGGGCTCGAAGCTCGCGAACGACGGGCGGTGGCATCACGTGGCGGCGACGGTCGATCGCGATCAGAGCAGCGGCGGCGCGCTGTACGTCGACGGGAAAGTCGTGCTGACGTTCGATCCGACGATTCGCCCGCTCAGCCTCGATAACGCCGAGGAGCTGTGGATCGCGCAGCCGCGCGGGGCGGGTGCGGGCGACGCGTTCCACGGCGAGATCGACGAAGTCGAGATCTTCAGCCGCGCGCTGAGCGGTGCGGAGATCGCGTCGCTCGTCGACGCCGGCGTCTCCGGCAAATGCAAAGACGTGTGCGGCAATCCATCGCTGATCCAGAGCGACTACTTCACGAAGGGCAACTTCGAAGTCGTCGTGCCCGATCCCGGCGGCGGCATCGCGCACTACTGGCGCAACAACGACAAGCCGGGATATCCGTGGACGAAGCAGGCCGTGTTCGGCGTGTCGGAGGGCGCGGTTGCCGCGGTGTCGATGATCCAGAGCAACTTCGGACGCAACTTCGAAGTCATCGCGCGCATCGGCGACAAGCTCGCATACTTCTCACGCAACAACATCGTCGGTCAGGTGTGGAGCGGACCGCAGTACATCGCGAGCGGCGTCGCCGGCACGCCGTCGCTCATCCAGAGCAACTATGGAACGAAGGGCGACTTCGAAGTCGTCGTGCCGCTCGTCAGCGGCGGCGTGGGACGCTTCACGCGCAAGAACGATCTTCCCGGCACACCGTGGGTCGGTCCCGATGTGTTCGCGGCCAACCTCGTCGTCGACGACGTGGCGATGATCGAGAGCGACTTCTTCGATCACCTCGAAGTCGTGATGCGCGTCGGCGACAAGCTCGCGCACGTCTGGCGCGATCAGTTCCACAATCCGCCTGACTGGTCGGCGCCGACATTCTTCGCGACCGGCGTCTCCGGCGCGCCCGCATTTCTGCAGCGACGTGACGTGCTCCCGCATCCGTTCTTCGACGTCTTCGCGCCCCTGGAGACGGGCGACGTCGGGCGATGGGTGCGGGTGCACGGTCCCTTTTACGTCTGGCAGTACGAGGGCGGGATCCCCGTCAACGGGCAGAAGCATTCCGTCGCCGCGATCCAAAGCAACTTCGACGACAACTTCGAACTGCTCACGCAGAACTGCGAGGAGGTGACGCATTTCTGGAGCTCGCTGCCCTTCCTCTGGAACGGGACGGGCCCGATCGAGCCATGAGGTACACTCCCTTGGCCGTCTCTTCGGCACGCGACTTGTAGCAGAAGCGTGTTGGTTTCGATGACAGAACCCTTTGCCGCGGACCCGACTCTGAAGCGCGCTGATCTGCATTGCCACAGCCGTTTCTCGGTGTTCAAGTACTTCCGCCGAGCGAATACTCGGGACTGCTACAACGCGCCCGAGGATGTGTATCGCATTGCGAAAGAGCGGGGGATGTCGTACGTCACCCTCACCGATCACGACTCCATCGACGGCGCGCTCTACCTCCTCAACAAGTATCCCGACATGAAGGACTTCTTCATCGGCGAAGAAGTCGAGACCTATTTTCCGGAGACGGGACAGCGCATTCACGTCGGCGTGTGGGGTCTCAACGAAGAGCAGCATCGCGAGATCCAGCGCCTGCGTCCCAATATCCGCGAGCTCATCCCGTACATGAAGTCGCAGCGCATCATCTACGGGATCAATCACCTCTTTCAGAACTATCGGATGAAGAACGTCGTCGGCCGCTACATCTCCGAGCTGCTGGAGATGTTCGAGGTCTTCGAGGTGCTGAACGGCGCGATGGCGTCGTTTCACAACCGGATGGTGCAGCAGCTCGTGCAACACGTGCGCGAGCATCACGGCAAGCACATCTCAATGGTCGGCGGCTCGGATGCGCACACGCTGAAACACGTGGCCAAGGTGCACACCGTGTCGCGCGGCGAGACCGTCGAGGAGTTCCTCGAGAACATCCGCGGCGGCAACTGTTTCGCGTGGGGCAGCGAGATGCGCTTCCGAGAGCTGATCGCGGACATCTATCTCCTCACCCTCGCCTATCAGGGCGACATGGGCGCCGATCTCCGCTCCGCGGAGTACACGGCGGTCGACAAGACGATCCAGCTCGCGGGACGACTGGCGTCGATCCCCGCGACGATCTCCGGCATCCCCGCCGCGATCACGTCGCTGAATTATCTCAAGCAGATCGTGGTGACGAAGGGCTTGTCGTACCGATTCGCGAAGCTGGTCGAAGAGATTCGACCGGGATTCAGCGGCGAGTGATCACTTCTTGGTGCTGCCTCCCGACATCGAGAATTTCTTGATCGCCATGCCGATGTAGTACTGCCTCACCTTCGTCAGGAGCGGTCCGATCTTGCCGTTCTCGAACGACGTCTGCACCTCGAAGCCGTTGGCGGGATTCGAGAGATACGCGACCTGGATCTTGTAGAGGCGCGCCGTCTTCGGGATGTTCGCCGCGCGATCGGAGAGATCGTTCAGTGTCCACGTGCCTTCGAGCGTGAGCTGATAGTTGTCGAAGGCGTACAGGTAGTACGTCGCCGTCGCCTCGCCCGTCTGTCCGCGGCTCGACTTCACGCCGGGCATGCGCTTGTCGCGATAGCCGTATGACAAACTCACCGCGAGCGGCGCGGAGATGAAGCCGGGCGTCGAGCCGAAGATGGTTTTCGCCGGCAGCACAGGAATCCACGTCGACAGCTTCGCGACGAGATCCGTGTCGCTCGCGCTCTGGTGCAGCGACTTCGTGTACTGGCCGTTGACGCCGACCGTCGTCTGCGCGAAGACCGAGGTGTTCGGGAGGCTCAGGCTCTGCAGGCCGACGGCGATGCGGTTGTTGTCGACGTAGCCGGGATCGGAGCTGTTCGTCGTGTCGAGCGACAGCGTGGCGATCGATTGAAACTTCGCATCCGCGTTGTGGCCGAGGAAGCCGGGACGCGCGAGCTCGCCGTCGTAGAGGAGGCGGAAGGCGCCCTGATCCGTCGTGTTCGCGGTCGCGGTGGGGTTCGCGCCCGACTTCGTCGCCGGACCGATCGACCACTCGTAGCGCGTGATGTTCTTCAGCGGCTCGTTCGGATTCGCGATCGTCGCGGCGAAGGTCGCGCTGCCGATCGTCACCGTCGCCGCGCTCGCATCCGCGATCTGCGCGAGCGTGGCCGGATCTTCCGCGGCCGGTCCGCCGGCGACGGCGTCGATGCGCGTGAAGAGCGCGGTCGGAATCACATGCTTCGTGTCCGCCTGAAACTGCGCGGTGCCGACGACGACTTGAATGTCGTCGCCGGGATTGATGGTGGGAATCGTTTGTCCGCATTGGCCGTCGAGCGTGATGAACACCGCGCCGGCGACGGACTCCGCGTCGATGCCGGAGTTCACGGTGACGGTGTTGACGCACGCGCCGAAGGCGGCGCATGCAAAGACGAGCGAGGTGACGATGGCGAGCGCTCTCATTGTCCGGTCACCAGCGGCTCGAGGTCGGCGATCAGCGTGGCCACGGTCATCACCGGCTGGTGCGCGCTCAGCGCGAGCAGCGCGCCGATGAGGTCTCCCGGATCCTTGCCCAGCTTCGTCTTCATGCATTTGCGCATGCCCTGGCCGATCTTCGTGATGACGCTGCGCGTCATCGTGCTCCAGACGATCTGATTCAGCGGACTCGTGATCGGGTTCAGTCCCTGGGCCTTGAACGAGTCCTGAATGCACGCGAACATCGCTTCCTTCTGCGGATCGGGCTGGATGGTCGCCGGCGCGCTCGCGCCCGCGTTGTCGCCTTTGCTCGTAGCCATACGCTTCTCTCCTGCCACTACCCTAGCGCAAGTCTCAGCTCGCGGAATAGTTCCGTCAGCGCATCCGCCTGGTAGTTCGCATTGAGCCCGCTCGGATTCGGCAGCACCCAGATTCGCGTCGCGCCGATCGTCTCGTCCTGCAATCCGAGTCGCGCCTTCGGCCGCGCGAATGCGGTGCGATACGCGCCGACGCCGACGATCGCGAGATAGCGCGGCGCATGACGCCGCACTTTCCGCTCGAGCGACTTCGCACCTGCGCGCAATTCATCATCGGTGAGCTCGTCCGCGGCCGCGGTCGCGCGCGCGACGATGTTCGTGATGCCATATCCGAGCTGCAGCAACTCGCGCTGCTCGCTGGGCGCGAAGAGCCGAGGCGTGAATCCCGCGCGGTGCAATGTCGGCCAGAAGCGATTGCCGGGACGACCGAAGTGCTGGCCTACCGCCGCGGTGTACAAGCCGGGATTGATGCCGCAGAAGAGAACGTCGAGATGCGGCGCGATGACGTCGGGCAGCGTCTTGCCGCGCGCCGCGTCGAGATCGGCTTTCGTCGGCTTCGCGCGCGGCGCGACCACTAGAAATTCAGCGCGAGTCCGCCGATGTACTTCCGCGACCGGCCGTCCGCGTTCAACGTCTCGATGAGATACGGCGAGTTCTCCGCGCGCGCGAGCTCGAGTCCGATCAGCAGCTTGATGTCGATCGGCAGATAGAGCGACTGCGCCATCCGCACGTGAATGCGCTCGCTGTGATAGTCGTCGTCGACGCCGTCTCCCGGCTGCTGCAGATCGCGATACGACACCGCGATCGTCGTGCGCGTCGGGTTGAACGTCGACTGCAGATCGCCGGTGATGTACACCTTCTCGCGATCTTCCTGCAGCACGGGCGTTGCGGTGCCGGCGGACGTCGCGAGATCGATCGCGAAGCGGTTGCCGAACTGGCGGCTGTACGCGACGCGCACGTCGCGACGGATGTCTCCGCGATCGACGTACAGTCCATCCCAGAACTGATTCTCCTCGTCCGCGAAGACCATGCGCAGCGGCTCGTCGACCGCGGTCACGGTCGCGATCGCGGAGAAGTGATTCTTGCCGTCTTTGCCCGACACGAATCCGAGCGTGTACGCGTAGCGCGGCAGGACGCGCGACTCTTCGGACCAGAAGACGAGGCTCGGCAAAAGCGACGTCGAGAGATCGCGATCGAGG
>DATELS010000423.1:0-2034 GCA_035276365.1 Thermoanaerobaculia bacterium | reverse complement strand
TAGTCGGTGAGCAGCTCGAGCGGCGTCTCCGCGTTGAGCGGATACCCATTCATCTGCAGAAGACGTCGCTGCGGCGCCGCGAGAAGCGCCGAAGGCGCGAGCGACGCGATCGCGGAGAGCCGGAGGAAAGCGCGGCGGTCGAACGGCATGCGGTAGTGTAAACACGTTGCTGCCTCTCGCTCTCTACCTCGTCGTCACGATCGCGCTGATCGCGTTCTGGAACCGCCGCGTGCAGCGCATCGCGCTCCCGTTCGCGCTCGCGCTGATCGCCCTCCCGCTCCTCTTCACCGGTCGGGCGATGTTCACCGGACGCACGTATGCGCCGGCGGACATCTCGTTCATGGCCGAGCCGCTGCACGACTACGCGCGCGACTTCGGCGTGGAGACGCCGTACAACATCGCGCTCTCCGACCTGCACTGCCAGATCCTGCCGTGGCAGAAGGCGGTGCGGTACGCGGTGGCGCACGGCGAGTGGCCGCTGTGGAATCCATTCATCCTGTGCGGGGACATCCTCGCCGCGGCGGCGCAGCCCGCGGTCTACGATCCGCTGCAGCTTCTCGCGCTGATCCTGCCGATGCCGGACGCGTTCACGTTCGGCGCGACGATGACGTTCTTCCTGGCCGCGTTCTTCACGTTCGCATTCGCGCGCGAGCTCGGAATGCGCGAGGTCGCGTCGCTCGTCGCCGCCGCGGGCTTCACCTTCTGCGGGATGATGGCGTTCTTCGTCGGCTGGCCCCTCGGCCGCGCCTGGGCCTACCTCCCCCTCGTCCTCCTCGGCACGCGCTTCGTCGCGCGCGGACGCTCGGCGACGTTGCTCACGATCGCGCTCGTGCTGACGATCTTCGCGGGACATCCGGAGTCCGTGCTGCACATCGTCGCGGTGGGCGTCGCGTACGGAGTCTTTCTCCGACCATCGATGAAGTCGATCGCACGCGCGATCGGTGCGGGCGTGATCGCGCTGCTGCTGACCGCGATCTATCTGCTCCCGTTTCTCGAAGCCGCGCCGCAGACGCTCGAGCACGAGATCCGCGACCGGCTCTACAAACACGAAAGCTACGATCGGCTGGCGAAGCCGGAGGTGCGCGCGATGCGCATGGGACGCACATTCGTCCCCGGATATCGCAAAGGGAACGATCCGCTGTCCGCGCGCGTCGGACCAGCCATCCTGCTTCTCGCGATCCTCGGCCTCGCCCTTAACCTACGCAAAGGCGAGGCTTGGTTCTTCGCCGTCCTCGCGCTCATCGGACTCGGCGCGACGTTCGGAGCGTGGCCGGTCGCGCATGCGCTGCACGCCGTGCCGTTGTTCAACATCGCCATCAACGAGCGACTCGCGTTCGCCGCCGCGTTCGCGCTGTCGATGCTCGCCGCGCTGTTCGTCGATCGCATGAACACCCGCGTCGCGCTGGCCGTGCTCGCGCTCGTGCTTGTGCAACGCGTGAGCGAAGACGGCGGGGTGTATCCCGCGCTGCCCAAGCGCGTGTTCTATCCAAACGTGCCTCTCCTAACAAACATCCCGAAGGACGCGCGCATCGCCGGCCAGTACTTCGCCTTCACGCCCAACAACGCCGCGATGTACGAGCTCGAAGACGCGCGCGGCTACGAGGCCATGACCAACAAGCGCCTCACCGAGACCTATCCGCTCTGGTCGCAGTTCCAGACCGCGTGGTTCAACCGCATCGACGACCTCTCCCGCCCGTTCCTCTCCTTCCTCAACGTCCGCTACGCCTTCACGCGCGAAGGCGCGCCGGACGGCTGGCGCGTCATCGCCGAAGATCGCGGCACGCGACTTCTCGAAAACACGCGCGTGCTGCCGCGCGCATTCATCCCACGTCGCATTCGCTACGAACGCGAAGGCGCCGCCATCCTCGCCGGCATGAAAAGCAACACCGACTTCGGCGACGTCGCCTTCATCGAAGCCGCCGAGTTCGAGCCGCACGACGCCGACAACGGACCGGGCACGATCCAACTCCATCGCAGCGGACTGCGCTATCTGATGGATGCGGACATGCAGCGCCCCGGCTGGATCGTGGTCTC